>JAFLUL010000033.1 GCA_022508845.1 Oscillospiraceae bacterium
AATATGCATTATAGTCATCTCTGAACAATGATATACAGTCAAAATATGCGGTGTTTGCCTGATGGCCGTAGTTTATATATACCGTAAGCTTGCTCGGGGTTTTAACTTCGCTTGTTTCGTCAGAGAGAGTAAATGCTGCGCTTGCAAATTGCCAACCCGAATAGCTATCGTTAAAGCTCAGCTTTTTTGATAACTCTTTAGCACTTGAATCGGAATATGTAACCTTTACCGAAATATCAAACAATCTTTTGTCGAAAATAGGAACACTTGTTGCCTTTGCCCAGGCGGTCAGAATATATGTATCCTTTTCGGTTGAGGACGAGGGGAGATTTACAGTTTGATAAAGCTGTTTATCCGTATTTGGTTCTCCAACCATTTTGATTGAATATGAGCCTGAAAAATATGATGAGGTTACGGCAACATCAGATGATGTAAAATTGGAAGCAGACCAGCTTGACGGCAAATTATTTGATACGGTTTCAAAGCTTGCATTTTCCAATAAGTTATATTCGCTCGGGCCGTTTGTTTTTTCAAGCTGCATACCGTCAAAATATGCTGTTCCTATTGAGTTAACAACAAGCAAAACGGCTTTTGCACTTACTGTATTTTCAGGCACAGTATCCGTTAAAATCAGCCTCTGCCAACCAGTTACCGTTGCAGCAGAAACCGGAGAGGAATACTGCCTGACTACACTTCCATCTTCGAGAACAAATCTCATAGCAATACATGCGCCGAATCGAGTTTCACTATTGGCTGAAGTGAGCGCCTCGGCAATTTTAACATATGCTGAAAAAGTATATGTATTTCCGGATTTCAGCAGATCGCTGTCAATATTTTGCTGCAAGCTTCCTCCGCCGAAAACATCGGTTTTTGTTACATTTATTTTCAGCGACTTTTTGCCGTATAAGCTATATGCATTTGTTGAGGTTGTTGCATATTCTGTTGATGCGTTGATCCAATACGATTTAGACCAGGAACCTGCAACCTCTGCGCTGTGATTTTTAAGAAGGTTATTTACATACTTTCCCGACCCGGAAGCGGAAGTAACCTTATTTACCTGTTTTAAATTGCTTGTTGAGTTTCCGGCAGTATAGGTATAGGTATTTGCTCCGAGATGCGTGCCGCCGGAGGTTATTTTTGAACTTACCGAAATTGTTCTTCCGAAGTTATCGAATTGATATGTTGTTAAAACATCATCGTCATTATTAAATATGCTGTCAGCTCCGCTTGATCTTATTACAGTCATATTATATTCAGACCTGTCAAATGTTATTTTTTGACCGTTAGTCATATATTCCGGATAAGTTGAGCCTGCTTTTTCAATAACGGTATTTACCCGGCCGAAATTTTTGCCGCTGTCATATTTAAAATTAAGACCTGTTCCGTCGGCAGATACGGAATACTCTAACTGCTTATTCGCGTTATAATGATATGTGCTGTATGTTCCGTCGGGGTATTTAATTTTTGAAAGGAATTTATCGCTTCCGGTATCAGATGTATAGCTAAACGATATTGATTTTCCGTCGGGTTCTCTAATATTTGTAAGAAGATTAGTAGTTGGAGAATAAGAAAATGTAATTATATGACCTGCGCCGTCAGTTACCTTATCAATTACTTCCGAACCGCTAACGGCAACATAAGAGATCGTCATTTTGTTTCCATAAGCATCGGCAACAGTTTTAAGATTACCGTTACTGTTGAACGTCATTACATTATCTTTTTTATCCGTTATGGTATATCCGCTGCTTATAACCTTTAATTCAAGCCCAAGGCCGTCCTCATCTAAATATTGACTGTCTTTTTTATAGAAGAAATGAACTGTGCCGTCGCCGTCCTCATAAGCGTACGGATATGATTTTTGCGCGTTAGAAGTAAGGCCGTAAGCTCCTGACGGTTTAACGGTTTGCTGAATGCTGAGTTTCCATCCCATGCCGGTTTTTGGATAGGAGGAAGGAAAAAATGAATCGAACATATAACCGTTATAAACATGGTTTATCGAGACAGGCATTTTCAAACCGGATGTGCTTGCAGTGTTATGAACTAACACAAGATTGCCTGAATAATCATTCACATAAGCAGTTCCGGCGGTTCCCGAATCAACGCTTGTATATGTCCAATAATCTTCAAGTCCCTTATTGTTTCTATAAACCAATGTAAGGCAGGGAACTGCTGAGGCTCCGTCTCTTTCGGAATAAACTGTTATTTTAGCACAATTACTATTTGAATTTTTTGATTCATCATAGGACTTCAAAAGAATTCCAAAGTTAGAGAGTGTGCCTTCATACCATCCCTTAACAGCAGACGTGATATCGCAATTTGCCCAATAGCCGGATTTGGTGCAATCAATTTGAGTATAATTAACTACTGTTGATTTAAACGATGGCTGAGTGTTCCAGGTAACTGTTCCGCTTTTTTTATTAAAAGTTCCGTTACTGTTTTCAACACTTGTATCCCAAGCAGATGTAACGGTATGTGCGCTTACGCAAAAGGTTTTCATTGTATCCGGAACTGTTTGCATTCCTTTAATATAGAAATTTGCCTCTGCGCTTACAATCATATCGCCGGGATTAAGGGAAGGTAAAACAAATTTCATTAAAATGCGGCAATTTTTGTTTGATGAGGATTCATAACCTAACTCCATAGGTTTCGACGAGAGATTATCAGCCGGATGTCCGGAATTAACGAATGCGGTATGCACCGTTGTATAATCTGTCTCTACAACAAAAGCGGGATCAACAATAACCGGAAAAGCTCTTTCTTTTGATTTTAACCAGACTGAATCAACAGAAAGATCAACTGTAAGCACACCGTTTTGTTCTTCCAAAATTGATAAAAAGAGCTCCTCACTTATTTCACCGTTATTATCATACATAATCGGCGCGGAAATTATATAAATCGTTTCTTCACCGCTTTTTAACTCAATTGTTTTGCTGTCAGTTTGATCAGCTGCAAGATTACCGATATTATATGTAATCTGATATTCAGTTGCCGCGTTATTATTGTTTAAAACAAGATTTTCTTTAACTTCATTTGATGAGACAATGTATTCGAGATCTACGTGCGGATATATATTTTTATATTCAGCGCTTTGAGTAAGGTTGTCAAGAACGGTGAATCTATCATCACCTTTTCTATTCTCATTTTTATTGTTTACTCTTAGTTTTGAGGCTTTTGCATTATTATATCCCCAGGAAACAGGATACTGTTCATTTTCAACAAACACTGTTTTACCCTGCTGAGCTTTAAGAGAAAGGCTGATAGGATTTTTTCTTGATGCCGTTGTATATAATTCATCTTTTTCCTCAAATGAATTATCATAGTCCTGCCAGATGTCATCTTCATCAAGAAAATGTATCGGATAGGAATATTGCGCCAAAGTAAAAGATCCGTCGCTCATACGGAACGTTTTAGTATACTCGGTTCGATCTTCGGTTATTTCAGAAAGAATATAAATACCTTCGTCGTTTTCTGTTTCTTCGGTAACAATGTTTTCAATTTCTTCGGTAACTGTTTCATTTATCTCTTCTGCAAATACGTTGATTGAAACGGAACACGTACTTAAAATCAATAAAAAACAAAGAAAAACTGATATTATCTTTTTCGTGACCTTCATAATAAACATCCTTTCTGTTATTTTACTTTTTTAAATTACAAATTGTGGATCGCAGACTTAATTCATATACACTTCACCTCTATATTTCAAATTCCTAACAAATTATTATTCGTTAAATAATAGTATAAAACATTTATACTCTGATATTAATATTAATTTAATTTGTTGTTTGTTTTAAAGAAAAATGCAAAAGTGTTCGTTTTTTTTGCAAAAATGTCACAGAAATACAGTTAGTCATATACCTACTGATATCAGTTTTATTCGAGATTGGTGATAAGAATATATTTGTCTTTTACCGCAGTTGATATCATTGATATTACTGATGAAAAAGAGATTCTGAAAGTTACGGGAAATACAGAACGGTTCCCAAAAGAGTGCCTAAAAACTAAAAAAGGTGCAGTTCAAATGACTGCACCATGGATTACACATATAAATCAATTGTGGAGATTCCGATGTCACCTCACTTCTTTATATCCGATAAACGCTGTTCAAACCTATCCTTTCGGGTGTCTTTCGGAATTCTTGTTGGGTAGTCCCCGTTAAAGCACGCACTGCAAAAAGAAAAATTGCCTATAAGTTTGTTTAAGTCTTTCTCAGGTAAATATCCGAGAGAATCGGCTCCGATAATGCTGCATATTTCAGAGATGTTATATTTGCAGGCTATGAGATGTTCTTCGGAATCGATATCTGTTCCGTAATAGCAGGGATGCAAAAACGGCGGTGACGAAATTCGAACGTGAACCTCCTTTGCTCCTGCATCACGGAGAAGATTAACAACACGCCCCATGGTGTTTCCACGAACAATTGAATCATCAACCAAAACAATTCTCTTACCCTTTACGCTTTCCTCCACGGCAGAGAGCTTGATTTTAACACCGTCAAGTCTTGCATCCTGCCCTGGAGAAATAAAGGTTCTCCCGATATATTTATTTTTTATCAGACCTATGCCGTATGGAATGCCCGATTGTTTACTGAAACCGAGAGCTGCATCCAAACCCGAATCAGGAGCGCCGATAACAATATCTGCATTCACTGGATGAGTTTTTGCAAGGATTTTTCCTGCGGTTACTCTTGATGAGTGGACCGAAATACCTTCTATAACCGAATCAGGACGTGAAAAATATATATATTCAAAAATACAGAGATTTTTTTCTCTTTTTTTACAGTGTTCCCTTTTAGAAACAACGCCGTTTTTGCTGAACACTAAGATTTCACCCGGTTCAACATCTCTGATAAACTCAGCTCCTACTGCCTTAACGGCACAGCTTTCGGAGGCAACAACATACATTCCATCGGCAGTTTTCCCATAGCAGAGAGGACGAAATCCATAAGGATCTCTTGCGCATATAAGTTTTTGAGGTGACATTAGAACAAGCGAATAAGCTCCGTCAAGGGTGTTCATGGCGCGGCTTACCGCTTCCTCGATCGAGGGAGAAGTAAGCCTTTCTTTTGTTATAATATAAGCAATCGTTTCGGTGTCGCTTGTTGTATGAAAAATAGCTCCGGTAAGCTCAAGTTCGCTTCTTAACTCTGCAGCATTGCTTAGATTTCCGTTATGAGCCAAAGCCATTCTGCCCTTTTGATGGTTAACTTCAATGGGTTGGCAGTTGTTTCGGTTTGTTCCGCCGGTGGTGCCGTAACGCACGTGGGCAACTGCCATGGTGCCTTTTGGAAAACGCGATAAAACATCCCCCGAAAACACATCGCTAACGAGTCCCATATCCTTGTGTGAAACGAAAATACCGTCATCGTTAACAACTATTCCGCAGCTTTCCTGCCCTCTGTGTTGAAGAGCATAAAGACCATAGTAGGATATACCTGCAACATCACTCTCCTCAGGCACTATAACGCCGAATACTCCGCATTCTTCGTGAATACTCATTCTTTACCTCCATTTGACCGTTCAAAATAAACCCGATATCATTATTTAACTCCAAAGAGCAAATCTGCGTAAGTTGGGAACGGCCAATAGCTTTTTGCAGTCATTCGCTCGGCTTTATCACAGGGGACACGCAGCTCGCTCATAAGCGGAAGCAAATTATCACGAATCATTGCGGATTCATCAAGAATATCCTCCGCATCCTTAATGCGAACAAGAGCGAGGTCGAGTTCGTCCGTTTTTTGCGCTATTTCATCAATGAGAACGGAAAGCTTTTCAACAAGGCCTGTTTCATATCTGCAGCTGAGAGCGTCAGAAACTGCTTTTTTCGCAGCTGCCGCTTTAGCCACATCTGCTGCATAAGCCTCAATTGCTGGCGTTATTTCAGTTCTTGCCATATCAACCATAGTGTTGGCCTCAATAATAACGCTCTTGCAATAGTTTTCCAGCATAATATCACGTCTGGATTTAAGCTCATCCTCAGAGAAAACGCCGAGCGATGTAAGCATTTTAACATTCTTTTCATCAAGCAGATGAGGCATACAGTCCGCTGTTGTGCGGTAATTCATAAGGCCGCGCTTTTCAGTTGCTTCTTTAAGCCAGGCGTCGTCATAGCCGTTGCCGTTAAATATGATGCGCTTATGATCCTTTATCGTTTTCTTTATCATTTCGTGCAGTTTTTCTTCAAAATTTTCTGCATTTTCAAGCCTGTCGGCATAAATTCTCAAAGACTCTGCCACTGCGCTGTTCAGCATAATGTTTGCGCAGGCAATGCTGTTTGAAGAACCGAGCATACGAAACTCAAACTTATTTCCTGTAAAAGCAAAGGGAGAAGTTCTGTTTCGGTCAGTAGTATCACGGTTGAATTTCGGCAAAACGTCAACGCCGAGCTTCATCTGCGTTTTTTCTGCGCCCTTATATGGAGTGTCGGTTTCTATTGCTTCAAGAACCGCGTTCAGTTCATCGCCGAGGAAGATTGAAACAACTGCGGGAGGAGCTTCGTTTGCGCCGAGACGGTGATCGTTTCCTGCTGTTGCAACAGATATGCGAAGAAGATCCTGATAATCGTCAACTGCTTTTATAACGGCGCAAAGAAACAGCAAAAACTGCGCGTTTTCATATGGCGTTTCTCCGGGAGAAAGCAGATTCTGACCTGCATCGGTTGCAATTGACCAGTTATTATGCTTGCCGCTTCCGTTTACCCCAACGAAGGGCTTTTCATGGAGCAGGCACACAAGGCCATGCTTTGCTGCAACCTTCTGCATTATTTCCATTGTGAGCTGATTATGGTCGGTTGCGATGTTGGTTGTTGTATATATGGGAGCAAGCTCGTGCTGAGCGGGAGCAACTTCATTATGCTCAGTTTTTGCAAGGATGCCTAGCTTCCAAAGTTCATCATTGAGTTCCTCCATAAATTCGGCAACTCTCGGCTTGATAACGCCGAAATAATGGTCGTCCATTTCCTGCCCCTTTGGGGGCTTTGCGCCGAACAGCGTGCGTCCGGTAAAGCGCAGATCGGGACGCTGATCGTACATCTCTTTGGTTACAAGAAAATATTCCTGCTCAGGTCCAACAGAGCTTGTAACTCGCTTTACCGCTTTATTATCAAAAAGTTTGAGGATCCTAAGAGCCTGTTTATTTAGAGCCTCCATTGAGCGAAGAAGGGGAGTTTTTTTGTCAAGGGCATAACCGCTGTAGGAGCAAAATGCCGTTGGAATACACAAAGTTTTTCCCTTAATAAACGCGTATGAGGTGGGATCCCAGGCAGTATAACCTCTTGCTTCAAAGGTTGCTCTGAGACCGCCGCTGGGGAAAGAAGAGGCATCCGGCTCCCCTTTAATAAGTTCTTTTCCTGAAAACTCCATAATCACGCCTCCGTCGGGAGAGGGAGTAATAAAACTGTCGTGTTTTTCTGCCGTGATACCGGTGAGGGGCTGAAACCAGTGGGTATAATGTGTTGTGCCTTTGGAAACTGCCCAATCCTTCATAGCGTTTGCAACTGCATTTGCAACGCCAATATCAAGCTCCTTGCCCTCGTCTATCGTCTTTTTAAGCGAGGAATACACCTTCGCCGACAGAGTTGCTTTCATAACCCTGTCATCAAAAACCATACTTCCGAAATAATCTGTAACAGTTCCCATAAAATGTTCTCCTTTTAATTATTAAATTCTAAAGAGATAAAGGCACCTTTAATGCGAAAAACATTAAAGACGCCTTTGCCTTCTTATTTTACTTAGTTATTATGATAAACAAAAAAAGAGTCTTTGAGTCATAAAACTCAAAGACCCCATTGCCTTTACGCCCAGTATAATACACCCATAAAAAAAGCTTGTCAAGCCCTTTTTTTATTTTTCAAAAAAGAGAGCAATAATTTTCTTTCAAAAACCGTAGAAAATAAATAGAAGGTATGGTATAATATAAAAAATTATGAGCTGCAAACTAAATGAAAGCAGGTATGATATTATGAAGTATTCAAAGGAAGAGGTAATTCAGTATGTCCGCGAAGAGGACGTAAAGTTTATTCGTCTTGCCTTCTGCGATGTGTTCGGAAAACAAAAAAATATATCTATAATGCCTGAGGAGCTTCCCCGCGCCTTTGAATACGGAATTGCCTTTGACGCTTCCGCAATAGCGGGATTCGGAGATGAATTGAGATGTGATCTTTTTCTTCATCCCGATCCTGAAACGCTGATGCTTCTTCCCTGGCGACCCGAGCACGGTAAGGTTGTTCGTATGTTTGCGCATATAACATATCCCGACGGAACACCCTTTGAATGTGACACCCGCAGTTTGCTCAAAAAGGCAATTAAGGACGCTGAAAAGGCCGGTTTCTCATTTTCTTTCGGCGCCGAGCAGGAATTCTATTTGTTTAATCTGGATGAAAACGGTAAGCCCACAACCATTCCGTATGATGAAGCAGGATATATGGATATAGCCCCCGAGGACAGGGGTGAAAATATCCGCCGCGAAATATGCATTACTTTAGAGCAAATGGGCATCCGTCCCGAAAGCTCACATCACGAAGAAGGCCCCGGACAAAATGAAATCGACTTTCGTTATTCCGATGCTTTAACGGCGGCTGATAACGCAATGACTTTTCAAACGATCGTTAAAACAGTTGCGAGAAGAAACGGTCTTTGTGCTGATTTTTCAGCAAAGCCTCTTGATAATGAACCCGGAACGGGATTTCATATAAATATGTCGGTTAAGCCCTGTGATTCCTCCGAAAATCTTTGCTATATGATTGCCGGGATTCTCGATAAGGTTGAAGAGATGACTGCATTTTTGAACCCCACTGAAAACTCATATATGCGCTTCGGACAAAAAAAGGCTCCGAGATACATTTCCTGGTCTGCAGAGAACCGTTCTCAGCTTGTTCGTATTCCCGCTGCAGTTGGAGAATACCGCCGTGCCGAGCTTCGCTCTCCTGACCCCACCGCAAATCCGTATCTTGCATTTGCGCTTATGATTTATGCCGGTCTATACGGACTTGAAAACAAACTTGACTTGCCGAAAGCGGCAAATATAAATCTCTTCAAAGCCGATCAGGAAACCTTGGCTAAGTTCAGAAAGCTGCCTGAAAGCTTAAATGAAGCTTGCAGGATCGCCGCCGAAAGCGAATTCATTAAGACGCACTTGCCTGCAGCAATTTTAGATATTTACTGCAAAAAATAAAAGCTGAACCACAGCGAAAAAGGGAGGGGAGAAAATGAGTTTAAAAGAACAAGTTTACAGCGTTCTTATAGTTTCATCGGCAGAAAGCTTCAACTCCGCTATTTTCTCTCTGCTTTCAAAATCAAAATACAATCCTGTGCGCTTTGCTTCAAGTATCAGCGAAGCAAAAAGAGTTTATACAGAAAGATCCTTTGATTTTGTTATTATTAATTCTCCCCTGCCGGACGATATCGGCACTCGATTTGCAATAGACACCTGCAATTCCAAAGGAAGCGTTGTTTTGCTTATGGTAAGAAATGAGCTGCACGAAGAGATTCACGATAAAATTGCTGAACACGGCGTATTTACTTTGCCCCTTCCAACATCGAAAACAACAATATTGACCGCGTTGAGCTGGATGTCGAGCGCAAGAGAATGGCAGAGAAAAACAGAAAAGAAAACTCTTTCAATTGAAGAAAAAATGGAAGAGATACGCCTGGTTAACCGGGCAAAATGGCTGCTTATAAGCGAACTGAAATTAGATGAACAAGGAGCCCACCGTTACATAGAAAAACAGGCAATGGATCGCTGCATTTCAAAACGTTCTGTTGCAGAAGAAATTATTAAAACATATTCAAGCACATAAAAAAAACAGGTGCAAATGCATCTGTTTTTTTATAAAATTGTTAAGATTTATAATTTTTCAATAAGCTTAACCGCTAAAGATCGCTTTGTTAAAAATTCAGCATTTTCATCCATAGTTGTTTTTGGATGCTGATAGATATCTTTTCCGATCTCTATTTTTTCATCAATCACATACAGATACCCTTTTTGCACTCCATTATGAAGAATTTCCCCGTTATCATCATACCCCAGCATTGTTGGTTTATGAGAGAAAGCTTCGGCAAGCTCACGCCACTGAGTGATCGTGCTTCCCGTCCTTAATTCAGAAAAAATTATATTAGAACCATGATACCAAGTTCCATTTGGATTTATTTCTATTTTCATAATATTCCTTTGCTTAATTTTTTTGTTCAACAGTTGTTTTCAGAGCGTAAAAATCCACCGGCATTTGATAGAAAAATACGCCCCTTCGCGCAAATACACAGTTTGTGCAAGAGATTAGTAATTTCTCATCTCTTTTTATACATTAACTGTCATAACGACATTATATAAATCTGGCAAGGATTGCATTCATCCCATAGTTTTGGAAAAACCTCAAATTCTTTGAACCCCATATTTATATAGAAATGATTTGTGATGTCATATTCAGCATATTTACCCATTTGAACAGTCTTTACCTGTAAAAATTGGTAACCGTTATTTTTTGCAGTGGTCTTTGCAGCCTCAAATAATTCTCTTCCAATTCCTTGTCGATGATATTCTTTTAATACTCCCATAACTGAAAGTTCAATCGTATCTTTTCCGGTTTTTTTTAAGCACAAAAAACCTATCGGCTGATCTTCTTTAAACGCAGCAAAAAAGATTTGATCCACACACCCTTGGATATAATCCTCTCTTGCTTCCGGAACGCCAAACCAATCAGGCAATGACTCTAAAATCAGACGAGAAATACGTTTCTTCTCAAAATTGTCAAATATTTGTTTAACCATTATACTGCCCCTTTTTTAATCTTTTCGTATAACCCGGTAATGCATTCATCAAAATATTCATTGGTCGCTAAACACAAAAAACGCTTCCTTCTGATTCTCTCAATTTTGAATCCCAATTTTAACTGCATTTTTTAAATTGAATATTTCCGGGGAAATATCTTTTGCTGTATATTATCATTATAACCGCTACTGCAAATGCTGATTTAGAAAACATCACACTTTTTTTCTGCATTTGAAAAACACAAAATCGGGACGGTGGATTGTTCCCCCAAACGCAGCGGGATACTGCCTTCTCATTTCGTCCGATATGTGCGATTCCTGACACTCCTCAATTATGAAATCTGCCTTTATAATTGAATTTATCAAACCGGAGAATGTTCTGTGGTAAAGCTCGTAATCATCCACTACCCATTTAACTTTTCTGCGCCCCTCAACACAATAATTGCTTATATTAGCGTAAAGACGCTCTCCGGTATCCGTTCGCGTAAATCTGTCGTAAGTGCCATCCCAGGCAGTAGCCATTGGATGAGACATACTGAAAACAAGCTCCGCATCATCCTTTAATAACCCATAGATTTTTCTCATTAGTTCGTCAAAATCTTCGATATAGTCAAAAACAAGAGAACTTGTAATTAAATCAAACTGCCGGCCTATCCTGTCAATATCCTCCATCGCCATCTGCCGATAGGTAATGTTGTTTGCGCTGTTATGCTCCTTTGCATATTTCAGCATCTTTTCGGAAATATCAATCCCCAGAACCGACTCTGCACCCATATCAGAATACTGCCTTGCGTGCTGCCCCATACCGCAACCAATATCAAGAACTTTTTTATTATGCATATCCGGAAGCATTGAAAACAAAATAGGGGTCTCTATGCAGTCGTTGAAATTTATCTTATCTTCCCTGGTGTTTTTAAAGTTCTCGAAAAAAACTTCATTATCGTAAATATTCTGCTTTGCCATAGCAATTCTCCTTTCATTGCGGATTATTTGCCCTCAATAACATTTCAAATTAAATATATATTATCATATTGCATTTGAATAGGTCAAATAGTAAAAATGCATTCTATTTCTCAAAGTTAACTATGACAAACCGCACAGAAATCTAATGAAATCTGCTTTTAAGACAGCTGAAATTAAATCCGTCCTATTTACCAACAAAGTCGTATTTCATCACGAAATGATTTCATCCATCAAAGATGGATTTCTCGCGTCCGTAAGGACGAACTAAGTTGAAAAAGAGGCATTATTTGTCGTAAACAAATAATGCCTCTTTCCATGGAGCGGAAAACGGGACTCGAACCCGCAACATTCAGCTTGGGAAGCTGACGCTCTGCCATTGAACTACTTCCGCAACACTGATATATTATCACACTCAATTTATTTTTTCAAGTATAAAATAAAAATAATTTTATTTCATCAGTCCGTTTTGTACACACCAGTTATAAAACGATTTAATGCTTTCCATTCTTGCCGATGAAAGAGGTGTGTCCGCTCTGTTTATCGGGCGCATACCTTTAATTCCCTGAAGCTGAACAAGATATTTTGCCGAATTATTAAAGCCGCTGTCGATGCAGTTATCAAGAAGGGTTATTTCATTGAATCTCTGTTCGGCAAGAGCCATATCGCCTTTCATAAAGGCATCAAAGAATCTGGTGAAGAAAGCTCCGCCGCAGGTTGTTGGAGTTGCCATAACTCCTCTTGAACCCATTTTGAATGCCTCAAACAAGAACGGCATATTTGCCTGAATAACGCAGGATTCGCCTTTTTGATCAATTTTTTCTTTTATACCGGGAACGGTGCAGGTTGTGTCTTTAATACCGTAAATACCGCACTCTCTTACAAGTCGGCCATAGGTATCGCCGGAAATGAGATGAGGTTTTAATCCGGGAAATTCATACATAAACACGGGAAGAGAGGTATATTCGCAGAGCTTTCCTATGTATTCAACGAGCTCATCGGGTCTGTCACCCATACCCTTTGTTGTGAAAACAAGACCATCAACGCCGGTATCGGACATCTTTTTGACCTCTTCAACCTGTGCGTCAAAGCCCCATTCCATATTTGCGGTTGCAACAACTGTTGTATTACCCTTGTTCTTTACGGTAAGAGAGGCAAGCTTAAGCCTTTCATCAAGAGTTAACTGCGCCATTTCAGAGCTGCCGCACACCGCGAAAAGATGCTCAACTCCCTGACTTACCTGCCAATGAGTGTATTCCTCATAGGTGGTATAGTCAACGGTTTTATCCTCTTTATATGGAGTGAGCATAAGAGAATAGATTCCAGTGTAATTTTTGCGTAAATCTGACATATTAACCTGCACTTTCTGATTTTGAAAAATCTGTTAATGAAATATTTATATCAACGCTGCCGTTGATTCCGTCAACAGCGCCGTTTTCTGTGTATTGCCAAATCTTATAATTATATATGAATGACGGAGCCGATCCGTACTCAGCAAGCCAAAAATCATAATTATTAACACGGGAGAGATTATAGCTGAAATATCCGAGAGATTTGTTAAAATAAATAACAGGCACGTAACCTGCGTTTGAAACGGCATTGCAAAACGCTACTGCGCAAGAGGTTATTGTTTCATTATCAATTTCGTCAGTTCTTGCGGTGTCATAATCTATTCTCTCCCAATCATATGCCACGGGATATGAAATATCAAGATCTTTTATCAAATCAAGAACATAGCTTGCTTCTTCCAAAGCCTCATCGGCATTAACAGCCTGGGAGAAAAAGTATACTCCGACCTTAAGTCCCGCACTTACGGCCTTTTCGTAATTTGTTATAAAATTAGCGTCCGTTCCGAGAACTCCGGACGGGCCGTAACCGCGAAATGCTGCTCTGAGCATAACAAAATCTATTCCGTCGTTTTTAACAGCCTCAAAATCTATATCACCCTGAAAAACAGAAACGTCAATTCCCGTATAGAATTTAACGCTGCTGTCGTTATAAACCATTCGTCCGTTGTCATTAAGCGAAAACAACTCAGGATCGAAAACGGAAAGATCAACATCTTCGTAAACCGGAATGACCTGCCCGTTCAGGTCGGTTATGGAGCTTTCGGTTTCCGAAAAAAGTTCTCCCGAAATAACCGCGCATGAAACACAGCTAAATATTAAAATAATAAACAGCACTATTAATAAAAAATTTTTCATTATTCTCTTTCACACAACATACCGGCATTTAACTGAATACATCATTAGCGCCAAGCAATTTGCTTATATTATAATTCGCAATTCATTACTTGTCAAGAATGAAAGAATTCTATGAACTATCTTTGTTTCACATCTCACTTCTTAGAAAAGAAAAAACCGCAAATCCTAATATTACAAGGAATTGCGGTTTTTTTTGGCGGAGAGCATGGGATTTGAACCCACGAACCGCTTTTGACGGTTACACGATTTCCAATCGTGCTCCTTCGGCCAGCTCGGACAACTCTCCAAAAACACTTGTATTATAGCTGACAAGAATAAAAAAATCAAGTGTTTTTTTAAATTTTTTTTATATAATTCTCTATAATCTATGGCGTGACAATAAAGCGTATGATATACTTAATAATAAAATTCCCGAAAAAACGAGGTTTATTATGGAAACCGAGAAAGATTTTACATACACAGCCCATACAGGATGCGTTAATACTCCGGACAATTCCCTTGAATCAATTGACTCAGGCATTATGTTTAACGCGCAAATTGTTGAAATAGACTTAAATTTCAGCGAAAAGGGTGAACCCCTGTTATCTCATAACAAACCGAAAGGCGGCGAGATAACTCTTGAAAACGCGTTTATGAGAATAAGCAGCTATGAAAATCTAAAGGTTAATATTGATGTAAAAAACCGCCGATATCTTGAAAAGGTGCCTCTTCTTGCAAAAAAATACGGCATACTTGATCGCATTTTCTTTACCGGAATTGAGCCGGAGGCGGCAGATGAGGTTCGCACCGCCTGCCCGAATATTCCTTTCTATCTAAATATTGACGTTCTTTCAGCAGAAGAGCATAATGAAGAATATCTTCTTTCACTTGTTAAGATAGTTAAAGACAAAAAAGCAATCGGAATTAATTTCAACAAAGAAAACGCCTCCAAAGAGCTGGTTGACATTTTTCATAAAAATAACCTTTTGGTTTCGATCTGGACGGTCGATAAAGATGAAGATATATACAGAATACTTTCTTATATGCCTGATAATATTACAACAAGGCGACCCGATAAACTGAATGAAATAAAAAACAAAAACTTCTTGAATTTATAAAAAAACAGTTATATACTGATAATAACCGCTAAAAAGATCGGAGACATAAAAATGAATACCATTAAAATCAATTCGCTAAAAACAAAAATGGTTGCTCATAGGGGTGTTTCGGGCATAGAGCTTGAAAATACAAACGCAGCGTTTATTGCAGCGGGAAACAGAAGCTATTTCGGCATAGAAACCGATGTGCATAAAACCGCGGACGGAAAATTTGTTGTTCACCACGACGACAACACAGGAAGACTTTGCAATACCGACGTTATAGTTGAAGAAACATCCTTTGACGATCTCAGAAAACTGCATCTCAACGATAAATACGGCGATTCTGCCCGTGCCGACACACTTATTCCAACTCTCAAGGAATATATATCCACCTGCAAACGCTATGAAAAAACAGCAGTTCTTGAGCTTAAAAATGAGTTCACAAAAGAAGAGATATCAAATATTTGCAATGAAATAAAAGAGCTTAATTATCTTGAAAATGTTATTTTTATATCTTTTTGCTTTGCAAATATGGTGCACCTCAGAGAACTGTATCCCGAGCAGCCGGCGCAGTTTTTAACCAGCGAATATCAAAACGATCTTCCTCAAATACTTAAAGCCCATAAACTTGACATTGATATTGAATATTCTCAGCTAACAAAAGAACGAATTGATGTTTTTCATGAACACGGTGTAAAGGTGAACTGCTGGACGTGCGACAGCAAAGAGGCCGGAGAGCAGCTTGCCTTATGGGGAATAGATTATATAACATCAAATATCCTTGAATAAAATGCAAAAACGGTATCGGGAAAAACCGATACCGCTTTTTTCATTCTTTTGAAATTTTATTAGGTCTGTAAATGTCAAATCCGGAAATAACTCCGAAAATAAAGTGAGCTATTAAAACAAAGGACGGAAGGCCGTAAAGCAGATCCTCAAGCATCAACTCAACCAAAACCGCAACAAAAACAGTTGTTAAAAAAATTTTCAAGTCAGCGCAGATCTCCTTATTTCTCAGAAAACGAATGTATGAAACAACCGTCATAACAGAAAAAGCTGAATATGCAGCAAACGGAATAATTCCGCCAAAGTCATAAATATACAGCCAGAAATTATGAGGTACGCCAACTTCAAAGGAATGCACACCTCCGCCCAAATATGTAATAGAAAAATCTTTTATTACATTCATTGCGTATTTCCATCTTGTACTGCGAAGACCGAGTTCGATAAATCTTGAGAAAACCGAATCTGAAAACTTTTCTTGAAGGACATCTTTGAACAAAAAATAGCACAGCAAGCTTCCAACCGCGGCTAAAAAAACTCCGCCGATCAAAATAATTCCAAGCCGGATCTTTTTTTTGCGAATCATCATCCACGCTATAAACTCGGCGGCGAGCAAAAAGGGAGCAAAGAAAACCAGCAGCCGCGTTTCGGTGATAATGTTAAAAACGAAACATATGATAACGAGCACCGCGCCGATAATTTTTTTATATTTTTCTTTTGAAAAGAAGATGGAATAGCTCCCCCAAGCAACCGCAAAAAACATCGATGCGCAAAATCCTGTTGCTGTCTTTTTAACCAACCCCGGATACCATACCGACCAGTCTTTTCTTTCTCCCGGAGCAGCGGCAGGATCACGGAGAAAATTGATATACGTTAATGCAACATATGCAATAAACAACAGCGAAACAATAAATATGTATTTTTTTAGCACATCGAAGCGTTTATTTTTCGGCTCATCATTCGGGAAAAAATTATACCCCATAATGTACATAAACAACATATGCAAAAAAATATATGACTGATAATAGAGCGTTTGCGTTGGAGTGTATGTAAACAAGACAAAAAATATACCGAATACCAAAAGCAGCGCCGCGGGAGCAGGCATCTTCAGCGGCTTTTTATTAACAGAATAGTACACAAGGAATACACTAAATAAAACCGTTGGCGACCAAAAAACGATCTTCGGTATTTCAAATATAAACACTCCGCTCAGCAGTACCCATAAAGCAGCGTATGTCCAATATATAATTTTGTTGTTTTTTAATTCAATCATTATTTCAACCTCTTATAAAGAAACAGCAAAATATTATCACAAATTATTAAAAAATGCAATAAAAAAAATTTTACATCTGAAACAATCCGTTCTCGCAAAGTTCATAAACCTTTTCGCAAACCTCATTCAGATACTTTCTGTCGTGGGATATGCTGATGATTGCGCCGCCAAAGCTATTAAGCGCTGATCTGACAACAGGACAGGATAGCGGACTGAAATTTCGTGTGGGTTCATCCAGCAAAAGCACATTAGCCCCGCGAAGAATCATATCGAGAAATAATATCTTAGCCTGCTGGCCTCCGCTGAGATCGCCTATTTTTCCCATCATCTCTTCGTGGGTAAATTTCATACTTCCCATATATGTTCTTGCTTTTGTTACTTCATCTTTTTTATAGTTTTCCGCGAGATACTCTATTGGAGTCTTGCTAAAATCCAGCACTTCGGAATAATTTTGCGGCATAAAAGCTGCGATAATATCTTGCCTTTCTTTAACGTCTTTCCAAATCTCCGCGAGCAGAGTTGATTTTCCTGCGCCGTTTTTACCGGTTATGCCGATATGTTCATTTCCCAAAATATGGAGCTTTATATCTCTTGATAAAACTCGCTCGCCAACGCTAAGCTTATCGCACGAAAAATCAAGAATCTTCTTTCCGTTCGGCAAACAAATTCTATCATCGAATTTTGCCAAAATTGCCTCCTCTTCCTGAGGAAACTCCAAAAAATTCTCCTTTTCCCTCTCAAAACGCTTACCCATTGAAAGAACCGAGTGCATTTTCTTTTTCAGGAGCCTGCCGCCCGCCGCATCTTGCATTTCTCTCTGCTCGTGATCAACTTTATTATAAATCTTTCTCCATTTTTCCATTTGCCTGTTATAGTCATCCCGCTGTTTTTTTGCCACCTGCTCCTGATGGGCAAGGCTATCAGCGCGGTATGAAATATATTCACGGTAGGAACAATGTGCAGCAGAAACACGGCATTTCGTTTTGCGGACGATCTGCTCCATATGCACTATAACATTGGCGGTATTTTCAATAAGCGTTTCATCGTGAGAAATATAAAGGATCGACAGCTTTGATTTTTTTATAAAATCTTCAAGCCATTGCAATGTTGCTATATCCAGATCGTTTGTAGGCTCGTCAAGAAGCAGGATATCAGGCTCTTCCATAAGCAATTTTGCGAGCTGAACTTTTACCCTCTCACCCCCGGAGAGAGTTTCAAGCTTCTGATCGGATAAAATAAAATCAAAATTCAAACCAAGCTTTTTTAATATATCTGTATACATATAATATTCGGTATTTTCAAAAAACTGAGCAAGAGAAAAATCATAATATTTCTGCTCCAGAGTTTGAGGGAGATAAGCTAGCCTTCCTCTTTTTATAACATCACCCGAATAACTGCAATATTCTTCTATAAGCTCAGGCTGATAAATAAACTTCAGCAACGTAGATTTTCCGTTTCCTTCTTCTCCGATTATAACAGCCTTTTCGCCGCTTTTTATCGTAATACTGAAATTATCAATAATTGTCCGTCCTTCTTTTTTCAAATATAAACTTACATTTCTAAATTCAAGCATATAATACCTCTAAACTTAAATCTTAATATAATCGAAACTGAGACGTTCCGCTTAAATAAAAAAAATTCCATTTTCGATAGTAAATCTTAGCATTTCGAAAATGGAACCATCTATTGAACGTATAAATATGCTCATATAAGAACATAAAAAGCGCAACGAATGATCAACTGCTATTTGAGCAAAGTAATCCAAAATCCAACAGCAAAGCAAGCCTGATATGCAGATCGCATAATAACAGACGTTGAGACTTACTATCTTATAAATTTGAATTACTTAACGATCATTGCTGCACCTCTTTTCACTGTAATTTTATTTTATCATATGCTTTTATAAACTGTCAATACCGCAAAAATGCTCTTAAATACCGCTTTTTTGCAGTATCGCTAAATTATTAGTCCTCGGTCTGCTTTGCAAGAAACTGCGCTGCAACCTGAACGAGTTTAATTTCAGCCTGAGTTGGGTCTTTTGTATTTTGATCCATCAAGGCGCAAACGCAGCCGGAAACATCGCCGTTGCCGATTATCGGAAACGCGAGACACGCTCCCCTGTCGTCATCCTCAATAGGACAGAGAACTTTTGAGTTTGAAGAGCTCCAAACAAAGCCTGATCTGTTTTCCATTATATTTTCAAGCTCTTTTGATATCCTTTTGTCGGCGTATTCCTTCTTTGAAGTACCCGCCTGAGCGATAACGTGATCTCTGTCTGATATTATTACAGGCATACTGAGAGCCTTACTCAGCACTTCTGCATACTGCATTGTAAATTCAGCAAAATCACCCATAGGAGAATATTTCTTAAAAATCACTTCTCCGTCCGCTGCTGTGTAAATTTCAAGAGGGTCGCCTTCTCTTATTCTCATTGTTCTTCTGATCTCTTTTGGAATAACAACCCTTCCGAGATCATCGATGCGCCTTACAATACCTGTCGCTTTCATATATAATCAGTCTCCTTGTTTTTGTTATGATGATAGTATTATCTGCAAAACAAGGAGATTTATACTGAATTTATGATTATAAGCACAAATTATTATAATTGTATTTTGTTTATAATCCCAATAATATTCTACTCACAAACAACAAAAATTTTTTATTTTTTCTTATTTATAACGGCGGGTAAAATCACAGGTTTAGCCTCTCCGATGCGAACCATTTCGTTTATAAGCATTTTGCGGAGTTGTTTTCTTACCTTGGCATAAGCTTCATCTTTAACAAGATTATTTTTTTCAATCTTATCATTTTCAAGATCATAAAGATAATCCTCAAAATAAACCCTTGAATTATGGTGGATATAGCCTGAGGGCAAGTTATCGCACACACAGTATTTATATCTTTTTGTTCTTATTGCTCTTGAATTAGACGCTTCGCTTATCTGAACAAAAACAAAATCTCTTTCGGGATTTTTGCAAAGGTCATTTCCCTCAAAGGACTGAGGAATTTCAATTCCGGCAAGAGAGAGCAGAGTTGGAGGAAGGTCTATAAGTGAAACAAGAGCCTCTTCCTTTTTGCCGCCGCTGAAAGAACCGCCCTTTATTATAAGAGGCGTATGTATGGACGATTCATGGCAAGAGCGTTTATATTCCAAGTTTCTGGTTTTAAAATGGCAGCCGTGATCGCTGGTATAAATTATAACCGTATCATCGTAAATTCCAAGTGATTTTAGTTTGTCAACAAGCCTGCCCACGTTATAGTCGAGCCTGTTTATTGCAGAAATATAATCGGGATACATTTCATCATAATCACCGTTTAAGAATGACAGGTCATCGGGGATGGGATAGCTTTTATATTTATCAACAGTTTCTGAAAAACCCTCGAATCTGTGACGGTCGTTCTGATGATGGGGTTCCAACTGAGAAATAAACATAAAAAACGGCTTATCAGCATCTCTATTGTCAAGATACTCAATTGCATAGTCGTTTATACAGTCTGCTCTGTAGCCGGTGAAATCCAGTTTTTTTCCGTTTTCATCAAAGATATAGCCGTTGTACCCGTGGGAAGTAAATTCCAGAACGTCTGCTCCTCTGAAATAAGAATAATCTCCCTGTCTGTCCCGCGGTATTGCGCTGCTTTCACAATGAACACCCACTCCGGGATATCTGTCGGATGCTAAATGCCATTTACCTATGTATGCGGTTTGGTATCCGGCCTCGTTAAAATAACGCGCCAGGGGTTTAATCGAGGAATTCAGCGAAATTCCGTTAAAATAAGAACCGTTTTGCGTTGCAAAAAGTCCTGTTTGAAGGCACGCTCTCGCAGGGCCGCAAACCGGCTGACAGGTGAAACTGTTTTCAAACATAACTCCCTCAGAGGCAAGAGCCATCAGATTAGGCGTTATTTCCGCATTTAGCGTATCCCATCGCTGCTGATCGCTGAAATAAAAAATTATATTTTTTCTCTTCATATTTTTCACCTCCAAATATAATGTTTCACTGATAATAATAAATCAATTTTTATATGTTTTCAACTTCTTTTATACTTTTTTTTCTTAAATTCAAATTTTTTTTATTTTATACTTGTACTTTTTTAATTTATATATTATAATAAGGTTTCGTGTGGTGTTTGTATCCACGGTTTTCTTTATGAAAGTATAATAATGAAGAAAGGAACGGTTTGAATAAAGCGCTTATTATTCAAATCAAACGGGAATTCAAATGGCAAAAAAAGATGTTGAGAACGAATATCGTTCCGAAAGAAAAGAAAGGCTTTCAAAAGCCGCAAAACAGAAATCAAAGAAAATGCGCGATTCAACCGACATTATCGCAGGCTTTATCAAGGGTATTGCCGTTGTTGTTGTTATCGCACTTCTCTGCGGTATTGTTTACATGTTCGGTGTGCCGCATAAACTGATGCCGGCTCTTAAGATCGGAGACAGAACCTACTCCGCGGCAGAATACAGCTATTACTACACATCTGTTTATCAGACATATGCCAATACTGCATATTCCTATGTTTCTCAGTATGGCATAAATCTTTCCGGGTTTGATTATACCAAAGATCCTGCAGATCAAACAACAACCGACTCTGACGGAAAAACAATAACCTACGATGAGTTTTTCCGTAATTACGTTGTTGAAACCCTTGAAAACTACAACTATTATCTCAAACTTGCAAAAGAACAGAATGTTCAGCTTTCTGATGAACACAAAGCTGAAATCGAAGATAACATTAAAGAGCTTGCCTCCTACGCTACAAGCTACGGATATTCAACAAGCAGATATATAAGCGTTCTCTACGGCAAGGGCTTAAATGAGAAGAAGCTTCGCAGCCTTCTTGAAGAGCAGTATCTTGTTGCTCAGATGATCGAAGAGCAGGAAGAAGAGATTGAGAGCAAAATAACAATGGACGATATTAATGCGCTTTTAAAAGAAGATCCTTCCGCATTTCAGTCCGTTGACATTCGTCTTCTCGGGATAGCAATCGAAAAAGACAAAAACGATAAGACCGAATCCAACAAGACAGAATCAACAACAAATAATGAGTCAACCGAGGCTGAAAATACTGAGGCTGAAAATACCGAGGCTGAAAATACCGAAGCTGAAAATACCGAGGCTGAAAATACCGAAGCTGAAAATACTGTAGCCGAAAATACTGAAGCTGAAAATACCGAAGCTGAAAATACCGAAGCCGAGAATACTGAAGCTGAAGGAACTGAAAGCACCAAAGCCGAAGAAAAAGAAGAAAAAGAACCTTCTAAAGCAGAGCTTCTTGCCAATGAAATGCTTGCAGAAGTAACAGATGAAGCATCCTTTATTGAACTCTGCAAAATGTATTGCGCAGAGGATCAGAAAGAAACATTTAAGGATGAATCCGCTTCCCTCTTTATCGGAATTAAAAAGTCCACAGTTTCATCAAATATTGATAAAGAGCTTGCCGAATGGTTATTCAATGAAGAGAGAGCAGTCGGCGACAAGAGAGTTTTTGTTGCTGATGACTATGCATACGTTATCTATATAAAGCAAACAGCTTATCTTGAAGAAGATCCGCTTGTAAACGCAAGACACATTCTTGTTTCTTTTGCCGATATAGCCGCTGAAGATAAGACAAACAACAAATCAGAGTCAGACGAAGCTAAAGAAGAAGATACTAAAAAAGAAGAAACTGCCGATGACAAGACAACCGCAACTGAGGTTGAAACAAAAGAACTCACCGCATCAGACGGTACTGTTGTTTCAAACGAAGGCACCGCATATTCCGCAGAAGTTGTTCTTAAAGCTTACGAAAAGGCTCGTGAGATTTATCAGGAATATATAAAGGGCGAAAACACAGAAGAAGCATTTGCAAAGCTTGCGGAAAAATACAGCGACGATACCGCCTCCATAACAAATGACAAAGATTCCTCTGCCTACGGCGGACTTTATGAGGACATAACCAAGGGCGAGATGGTTGCTCCGTTTGAAAACTGGGTTTACGATTCTTCAAGAAAACCCGGAGATGTGGACATCGTTATGACCAACTACGGTTGGCACGTTATGTATTTCGTATCTGCTCACGAAGAAGCTCCGTGGATAGAATCAGCCCGTGCTTCAATCGTTAGCGACGAACTCAATGAATATCAGGATGAAATAAGCGAAAAAACAGCCGGAACTGCAAATACCACCGCATTCACAAAAATTGCCGGCAATGAAGCTCTTAAGCTTGTAAATAAGCTTTATAGCAACAACTGATAATAATTATATCAAAAAAATGAGGTCTGTTTTTTCAGACCTCATTTTTATTTTTTTTATCCAATGTCCGGAGTGCTGCAAAATTCAACCTCAGCCTTTTTATATCCTTCGAGTTCAAGCACTATAATAGAATTTTCTCCTTGCTTCAGAAATGTTGCAGGAAGATAGGCAGTGTGCTGAGGACCAATTTCCCAATACATTGAAAGAACCCGTCCGTTTATAATAAGTATACACTTTTTAAAACGAAATGTCAATACTTTTTTTAAATTTTCTTTAAGTTTTTTTCGCCTATTTTTGGGCAAAAGAAAAACCAGTAATTTTTTGCTTTTATTTCTCTTTGTTTACCCTAAATATTACTAGTTTGTATAT
>JAFLUL010000034.1 GCA_022508845.1 Oscillospiraceae bacterium
AAGCTTTACGCTTGAGTATTCATTTTTTTCAAATTCGTGCTGAGAGCCGTTTTCAAAGGTTACCGTTATTTTACCGCCGTTATATCCGCTCAGAATGCAGCGGTGTATTTTCTTGCTCTCAAAGCCGGTTCTGAGCTTCAGAATAATTTTTGAACCGATATACTTTTCAAAATGAAAATCCCTTACAAGCTCGCGTTCAATGCCCGCGGAGCAAACCTGAAGCGAATAGCTCTCGGCAATGGGATCAAGCTCATCGAGAGGCGCGTCTATCGCGTCGTTTACCGCAACACAGTCGTTTATGTTAACTCCGCCCTCTTTATCTATGATTATCCTCAAATAACGGTTTACTCCCTCTTTAACGTATCTAACGTCCCATAAAATAAGCCCCAGACCAGAAACCAAAGGCTCTGCAAGAGACCAAACGGAGTTAACAACATTTCCGCCCTTCTTTTTTTGTTCCATAGTTTTTTCGGTTCACAACCTTTCATAATCAAAACAAAGGAGCGGGTTTCCCCACTCCGAATTACAAGCCTAACATAGTTACCTTTACTATATTATCATAGCGTTTTGTAAAATGCAAGCTTTTTTTAACTAAAAACAAAAATTATTCAGTTTGCTTTTTTGAATCTATGAGATTTTTAAGCAGCCTGAACAGGGATTTATACCAATCGGTCAGCTTAATGAAATAGGCACGGATCTTTTGAATCATATTTTGAGGACGGTCTATCGTTTCGTCAGCAGTCCAAGTGGTATTCCGGCAGTTTTCTTCGGTCATCGGCTCGGCGGTGTCGGTTAAATAATCGTACACTGTGTACTGAGTCCACCCCAAAAGTTCTTCGATGTCGCTAATATCGAGCTGCTCATCTGCGTTGAGCATCGCCATCATAATTTCGCACTCCGCCTTTGTATAATATCCGTGCTCAACCCCTTTGAAAAACCAGGTATAATCGCGGAACAGGCAGGTGGAGGCGTCTATCTGCTTATCGGGAGAAATATATTTTCCAAATCCCAATTCGGTGCGCTCCGCTATATATTCATCGCTGAGCTGACCGTAAACGGTGGAGGTTGTTGCGCCGAATGAGGAACGCTCGGCGGAAACATAGAAATCGGCTACCATGCTGCCGTCCTTCAAAACCGGAACAAGCTGTGTGCCGTATTTTGAGATCACGGCAATATTCACGCCGGCATCTTCAATACTGCGCAGGATAGGATAAACGTTTTTCTTTATCTCTTCGTTATATGCAGTTATCTTTTCGATAAGACCGGCATATTCTTCGCGCTTTTCGCTTCCCTCCGGACCGAACACGTTGTTAACAGCCTTGTCAAACTGCTCAACGGGCACCATACCCCAGTAGCAGGGCATCGTCATAAGCGTGCCGGTGGCGAGAGCCGATATAACGCCGCTCTCAATACGCGAATAGAGAGTTTTGCGGAGCATTTCAAGGCTGAGATTTGTTAGCCCCGATGAAGCGAGAAGCTCTATGGACTCCATTACGAATTCATCGATCCCCGCTTTGCTGTAAAGGTTCAGATCGTATAAAAAACGTGAGAGCGCGAATCCGTCAATACCGAAATCGCCCGAGAGCATACCGCCTAAAAAATCGGAGCCGAGAGAAGTTGCAACGTCGATAGCAAGACCGTGCAGACTGTCGGTGCCGTATCTGTCAACATACGCCAGCGCCACATTGCATCCCAAACACCTGACGGAAAGATTTACCTTATCGTGTCCGGTTGCCTTTTTAACATCCTCAATATAGTCGTTGAGCTGTTCGGCAACCTCCAACGGATCCATACGCCAGTCGTAGTAAAATCTGTAGCTCGTCTCCTTATATCCGCCGTTGCGCTCAACTATATTATTTTTCCGGCTGTACTCCAGGTCTTTACGGCTGGATGAGATTATGCCGGTTCCCTCCTTGGGATCACCGTTTTTATCCATTGCGATCGGCTCAAACAGCTCGCCTATCTCTTTTTCAAGAGCGGCATAGTAGTTATCCCACCTGTTAAACAGCAGTCCCTCAAGCAAAAAAGGCTGCAAAACATTTATAACGGCTTCCTTCACATTTGAATCTTCGTTGCTGTCAAACAAATTGCCTACATGGCCTATATTGAATTGATTGTTGCCGTAATTATATTCGAGCCAGCCGCTGTCACCCGAAATATAAACGACCGGGTCTTTAGCCGTTGGTTCAACCCATCCGGTCCCGGCGGCAAATCCCGTAACGCACAGCAAAAGAACCATAATAAAAGCTAAAAACAGAGAAAGTGATTTTTTCATTAATTTTATCCTCCTGTAATAAGGTTTTTTTACGGAAAAATAATCAAAAGAATAAATCCCTTTTTAAATTATCAAATCTTCATTATATTCAACGGAAAATTTTGTTAACAAAAAAAGAATATTTATGATAAATTTGCAGTATTTACGTCACAATTTTGACATAATTAAACCAAACCGCCTTTTTTTGTTCTATTTTTTCAGTCCACTATCATTCATAATAAAAATAAAGGAGCGGGTTGTCCCGCTCCGAAATAAAGACCAAACATAACCGGAAATCATATTATCCTATAAAACGCCTTAACAAGAGCTAAAACCGGAGAAAGGATTTTTTTATTGCAGCTGCTTCCCGAACGCACTGTTTTTTATCCGTAAACCAAGAAAAGACCTCCGAACGGGGGGCCTTTCTTGGTGGGGAAGAAAAAATATAAAAAGGGGAAATCAAAAATAAATTGATTGCCTTTATACTACCAAGAACAGATTACATTCGATATAAAACTTTGTAAACAAACAAAGAACTATTTTTGAAAAAAATGATTTTTCCATCAAACTTTTGACAAAATTAAACCAAAGAGTCCTTTTCTGTACAACAAAACTTAATTCTCAGACGCCAGCTTCTGATGGGACTGGAGCTTGAGATAAGCGTTTATAAAGCCGTCAAGGTCGCCGTCCATAACGGCGTTTATATTACCGTTTTCAAAGCCCGTGCGATTATCCTTAACGAGAGTATACGGCATAAACACATAAGAGCGGATCTGGCTTCCCCAGCCTATCTCCTTTTGGTCGCCCTTTATATCGTTTATGGTGTCAAGATGCTCGCGCTCTTTTATCTCTATGAGCTTTGATTTGAGCATTGTCATAGCAACGTCCCTGTTTTGATACTGGCTTCTTTCCACCTGACACGAAACAACTATGCCGGTTGGAATATGGGTAAGGCGAACCGCTGAGGAGGTTTTATTAACCTTCTGTCCGCCCGCTCCGGAAGCGCGGTAAACATCCATTTTTATATCCTCGGGACGGATATCAACCTCTATAGTGTCGTCTATTTCAGGCATAACCTCAACCGAAGCAAAGGATGTGTGACGTCTGCCGGAGGCGTCAAAGGGAGAAACTCGAACAAGGCGGTGGATGCCCATTTCGCTCTTGAGGTAGCCGAAGGCGTTTTCGCCCTCAATCAGGATAACGGCGGATTTTAAGCCCGCTTCTTCGCCGTCCAGATAGTCAATGGTTGTTGTCTTAAAGCCGTGGCGTTCACCCCAGCGGTGATACATTCTGAAGAGCATCATCGCCCAGTCCTGAGCCTCGGTTCCGCCGGCGCCTGCGTGGAAGGTGAGGATCGCGTTTTTAGCATCATATTCTCCCGAAAGCAAAGTTTCAAGGGTCTGCTTTTCAAGTTCCTCTTTTATATTCGCAACGCTCTGGGCGCATTCATCGTAGCCGCTCTCGTCCTCTTCCTCGTTGCACATTTCTATAAGAGTTAACGTGTCGTCAAAATCATTTTTAAGGTCGGTATATTTTTTCACCTTATTTTTAAGTCCGGCGAGTTTTTTGAGAATTGCGTTTGAAGCAGCAACGTCGTTCCAGAAGCCCTCTTCGGAGGTCTGAGCCTCAAGCTTTTCTATTTCAGCCTTAAGAGTTGAGAGTCCTATTGCATCCGCGAGATCCGCCAGGGGTTTCTCGCTCTCAAGAAGGCTGAGCCTTAATTCCTCATACTGAAGCATATTATTACGCGGCAAAAAGCCGCTCCTTTCATAAAATTCCTATATTCTAATTATGTATTATATTAAAAATAGTAAACCCTGTCAAATACTTTTACCGGTTTTTTTAAATATTATATTATTTTTATTGAAATTTTCCAACTTATTGTATAAAATATATGAAGAATAATCAATAAAAGCAATAGGAAAGGTAATATTTTATTATGAGATATACAGGAGTTAAATGCGTTTTATGCGGCGAGGTTTTTGAAGAAAACTCCGATGCGGTCGTATGCCCCGTCTGCGGTGCACCGCACCACAGAACCTGCTGGCAAAATTCCGGAAAATGCGCTATGAGCAGCGCCCACTCGGAGGGCTACACCTGGATTTTTCCCGAGGAGATAAAACAGGCGCGTCAGAGCGAAGAAAAAAAGAATGAGCCGATAAACGACAATCCCGAAATAAAACTGAAAAACGGAGAAAACATAATCCCCTGCCCCAGATGCGGCTCCGCAAACTATGAAAACGACATTTATTGCCTCAGATGCGGCGCAAAATTAAACGGCGAAAATTCAGACAACGCCTCCAACAGGGAAAATACCTTTGAAGAAGGCGGAGAAAACGAATTTTTCGGCTCTCCCTTTAAGAGAGACGGCAGAACAAACGGCTATTACGATTCCATTCGTTCGGATTTTGACCGTTTCGGCGGCATTTCTCCCGACGCGCCGGTTGACGGCATACCCTGCGCCGAATATTCCGACTATGTGGGCGGGAAAAAGCCCGGAAAGATAATCAGAAAAATTTCCACGATTGAAAGATACGACAGAAAGCTCTCCTGGACCTGGTCGGCCCTCTTATTAGGTCCGATATGGTATTTTTGGCGCAAAATGATAAAAGAGGGGGTTATCTTCTCGCTCATTCTCGTTTTCCTTGCGAGCATGTTCGGAGTTTTGCAGCTCAATTCAACGCTTGTTGAATACTATAAAAAACTGTTTGCGGTTGCGTCTCAGGCCGGCAGCGGCGTTTCCTTTGCAGAGATGCAGGAGGAGCTTATGGAGCTTCAGGAGGAATACACCGAAAAAATTTCCCAGAGCTATTCAACGGGAAGAATTATGCTGCTGGACGGGGTTCAGTACTTAATGATGTGCGGTCTGCCGATAGCCTCCGCTCTTTTTGCGATACCGCGTTACAGAAAAAAGGTTAAGGATGACATCCTTAAAATCCGCGGCGAATGCTCAAATATGGCGGAATATAAAAACGCCCTCATCTCAAAAGGAGGGGTGAGCGCGGCAGGCGCGGTTTTGGGCGTTGCGGCAATTATTTTGGCGGCGCTGTTAAGCGTTTATCTTCCGCTCGGGATAGCTATGTTCATATAGAAGGTGAAAAAAGATGAAAATAACAAAGGCAGTTATACCGGCGGCAGGGCTCGGGACAAGGGTGCTGCCCGCGTCCAAGGCCGTACCTAAGGAAATGCTCAATATCGTTGATAAGCCTGCAATACAGTATCTTGTTGAAGAGTGCGCATTGTCCGGCATAACAGATATTCTTATCATAACAAACAGAAACAAGAGCGTTATAGAGGATCATTTTGACTATGCCTACGAGCTTGAAGATAATTTGAAAAGGGATGCAAAAAAGGCCGGGCTCTTAAACAGCGTTCACAGCGTTGCCGATCTTGCAAACATATATTATATCCGCCAAAAGGAAACCAAAGGGCTGGGACACGCCATTCTCACCGCCGAGAATTTTGTTGGCAGCGAACCGTTCGCCATACTCTACGGCGACGATATAATTCTGACCGATGAGGGCGTAAAACCCGTAACGGCGCAGCTTATAGACGCCTTTAACGCCTACGGCAAATGCGTTTGCGGAGTTAAGGAGTGCAGCGAGGAACAGGTTATGAAATACTGCACGCTGGATGTAACAAAAATGGGAGAAAACGTTTATGACGTACACAAAATAATTGAGAAACCGAAAAGAGAAAACATTCTCTCCCGCTTTTCCATTCTCGGAAGAAATATAGTAACGCCCGATGTGTTTGATTTTATAAGAAAAACCAAGCCCAACGAAACATCGGGAGAGATATATTTTTCGGAGGCGCTCTCCTCCTATGCCGAAACAGATAAGCTTTGTGCGGTTGATTTTATCGGCAAACGCTTTGATATGGGCGATAAGCTCGGAATTTTGCAGGCAAACTGCGAGGCGGCGTTAAGGCACCCCGAAATAGGCGGCCGCTTTGCTCAATATATAAAGGAATTGGCAAAAACACTTTAATATGGAAGCTCTTAAAAAAAATCAGGTTATTGAGCTTGAAATAACCGGAGTAACGTCCGAAGGCAGCGGCGTCGGACACTTTAGCGGTATGGCCGTATTTGTTTCAGGCGCGGCTTCTGGCGACAGGCTCGAATGTGTAATTATAAAGGCAAAAAAAAATTACGCGATTGGAAAAATTCAAAAGATACTAACACCGTCGGAGGACAGAACGCCCTCCGACTGCGTTGTTTTTCCGAGGTGCGGAGGCTGCGTTTTCCGCCATATAAGCTATGAAGCGGAGCTGAGATATAAAGAGCAGAGAGTTAAGGACGCGTTTTCGAGAATAGGACATATCGACACTGCTTTTGAGCCGATAGAGGGAAGCGTAAGCTTTAACGGCTACCGCAATAAAGCGCAGTATGCCGTCCAGTCTCAAAACGGCAGACTGCTCACGGGCTTTTACGCCCCCTTTTCCCATAGGGTCATAAACTGCCCCGGCTGCCTTTTGCAGCCGCCCGAATTTGGGGGTATACTAAAAACAATATCCCGCTGGGCGGAAAAATATAAGATAAGCGCGTATGACGAAAAGAACCGCTCAGGACTTTTAAGGCATATTTACATAAGAAAAGGCTTCGGCACCGGAGAAATAATGGTGTGCCTTGTTATAAACGGCGAAAGGATTTTTAAGAAAGATCAACTGCTCCGGGCTCTTTTAAATGAAAATAATAATATAAAAACGGTGCTGCTCAATCACAACACCGCCGACACAAACGTTATATTGGGAACCGAAAACTCCGTTATCTTCGGGCAGGGATATATTGAGGATATTCTCTGCGGAAAACGCTTCAAGCTCTCTCCGCTTTCGTTTTATCAGGTGAATCACGATGGAGCCGAAAGGCTGTATAAAAAAGCCGCTGAGCTTGCCCTGACAAACAAAACGAATACCGTTGTTGACCTCTACTGCGGAACAGGAACAATTGGCCTGACGCTTGCCGATAAGGTTCAAAAGCTCATTGGAGTTGAAATTGTGCCGGACGCTGTAAAGGACGCGGAAATTAACGCAAAACTGAACGGCATAAAAAACGCTGAATTCATATGCGCCGACGCCTCCCTTGCCGCTGAAAAGCTCAAGGAAAGAGGCGTTAAACCCGACGCCGTTATACTTGACCCGCCCAGAAAGGGCTGCGACGAAAAGCTGCTGAAAACGGTTGCAGAGATGGAACCGCAAAGAATAGTTTATGTTTCGTGCGACCCCGCCACTCTCTCCCGCGACTGCGCCGTGCTTCAAAAACTCGGTTATAAGGCAGAAACAGCAAAGCCTTTTGATATGTTCCCCCGAACCGCCCATGTTGAGACGGTTGTTCTGTTGGTCAGAAAAACTCAGCATATATTCGAACCGTTAGCCGCAGAACGACTCTCCACGGAAAAATGAACAGCTGAAACAAATAATCGCATAAAAAAAGAGCACAAGGAACTCCGAAATTGCAATCGAAAACAATTGTCGGAATCCTATGCTCTATTTTTTTAACAGTCTTTATCCAACCGGCAGGGTTTCCGCCGGCACAGCGATAAAGCTAGCTGCCGGCGTATGAATATATATTTCTCGCACATCCCTGCAAAATTATTTCATTGCAGGTTTTTTACGCCTTTGGGGCTGTGATTTGATTGGTTTCTCTCTCACAAGTTTATTCTTATTCTTCCGTGTTTTCAGAAAAGATCATTCCTGTGTCTATTCCCAGGCTTTCAAGCCATTGTTCCAGAGAGCCGGTATACCCCTTTTCCACAGCGATATCATAGGCGGATTCATTACGGCTGCCGTCAGCGTTTGTTACGGCTTCTCCCGCCAATGCAGCCAAAAATTCCTCTAAAGATCCTGAATATCCAAGCGAAACTGCTTGTTCATATGCAGTGGGCTTGTGTTTCGGTGATTCATTACAGGATGAAAAACAGAAACAAGCACAAATAATAATGCAAAAAACAAGAAATATTTTTTTCATATCTTCACCTTTTTTCGCCTATCGCTTAAGGCAGTTCAACCGAGCCTTCTCCGTTATAAGCATATTCGCCTCCGCTCCGGGTATAACCTAACCCTAACAGCGCTGAAGAAGTTACAGTAACGTTTTCCTGAAATTCATTGTTACTGAATGTGCAAGTATCGTTGAAGTTCCAGGAAACGATCATAGCCCCGTTTGCCGAAGCTCTTTTTACAGTAACGGGAACCGTTGCCTCATTATCAACGAAAGTGGTTTCCTTTGCCGCGCCGCAGATGTTTGCGGCATGGGAAAAGCCTTGAATAACTCCGCTGGGATCAATTGCTTTAACATAACCTCCGGACAAAAAATCTTTTTCATCTCCGATAACATAATTTCCGGTAAGATATGAACTCTTTGCATACCCGGCAATGCAACCGACAAGATAGCCTTTTTTTGATCCTGATGAGGCTGTAGATATATTTATTTCAGGACAAGTTATGATTAAATTGGATATGGTTGCTCCGTCCAGCATAGAGAACAGGCCGAAATAGGAGATATCGTCAGTTGAAACCGAATCATTAAAATATAAATGATGCAGCTTTCTGCCGAATCCGTTAAATGTTCCGCTGAATGTTCCAAGAGGAGTCCAATTGCCGGTTCCATTATGTTCTTTTGCCCCTTCATAGAGATCTATATCGTTTATAAGTAAATAGTTACCGGACAAATCGTTGTTAATATCACATAAATCCTCATAAGTTGAAATGTATGTACAATCCTTAAAAAGCTGTTCCCAATGAGCATATAATGTTGTATCTTTATTTATATTCCATTTTGAGCCGTTAACTACCTGAATCCCTCCTGTTGCTTCCGTATACCATCCTTTAAATTCATAAAACTCCGCGGAAGGGCTATTAAACGAAACGGTTTGATCGTATGTAACTTTTATTGATGTTTCAGAAAAGGATGGAGTTCTTTTAAGAAGCGAAGAATTCAAGTTAAACGAAACGTAATAAGTGTTTGCCTCCCAAATTGCGTAAAGAGTAATCAGTCCGTTATTATCTTTGCAAAGATTAACAACACTCTCTTTGTCTTTATAAATTGCGGTTTTTGCATCTTTTGAAGCGCCCCAGCCAACAAATGTATAGCCGTCCCTTGTAAATCCGTTTGGCGTCAGGTTTTTGTTAACTCCGTATATATGCTCAGACTGCATCGTGATTCCGCCTGTTGAACCGTTACCTTTATAATTTACCGTATAAGTTATCGGCGTCCACAAAGCATAAAGAGTTGTATTTTTTGTAAAAACGTCATTTTCCGCGCTGATAGTACCGTCCGCGGTTATTTTTTGAATGTCTCCTTTTGCATTCACGGTTGAATTATCGGAAACGCTTTCATAATAACCATTAAATATATAACCTGTTTTTTTAGGAACGCTGATAGTCAGGATCGAAGTATCGCAGCTTGCATCCGAATAAAAACCTCCGCCGTATTTTTCATAAAACAAATCGGTACCTGCGATTTCTGCATTCTGATTATCCAGTTTCACCGTATACACGCACGTCCACAGAGCATACAGCGTTTTGTCAGAAGAAAATGACAAAACATCCGCCGAAATATTGCCTTCGGAATCTATAATTCGATTTTCATAACTTGCCTGCGGGGTACCGTTATTTTCAATATATTCGTAATATCCGGCAAAAACATAATCAGTTTTTTGAGGCGTTTCAATTCTCTCTATAATGCCTTCGCACTCCGCGTCCGCATAAAGCCCGGTTTTATATTTTTGATAATATGCTGCTGTACCTGAAAAATCCGCACCTTGATTATCAAGAGTAATTTTATAAACCGCAGGTAACCAAAGAGCATATATGGTAGTGTCTTCCGTAAACTCAGAAGCAGCAGCGATTATGCTTCCGTTTTCATCTATATATTTGCTTTCTCCTTTGGCGTCGGAGGTGGAATTATCAGTCACTTTTGCATAATATCCCGCAAAAACATATCCTGTTTTTTGAGGAGGAACTATTTTATCAATTGCCTGCGTACCGTTAATATCTTTGAAGAAATTAACTTTGTAGTGTTCATAAAACATATCTGTTTCATAGACATTTGCCCCCTGATGATCCAAATTAACAGCATAGCTAAAACAATTCCATTGTGCATAGAGAGTAACCGCTGAGTTATTTTCCTCAGAAAGGTTTGTAACTTTTTCCTTGTCATAATATTGACTACCCTTACCGTCGGCTCTTGTGTTCCAGCCGTTAAAAGTATATCCGTCTCTTGCGAATGTGTTTTGCGGCAACGTATATTCGGTTCCCACAGTATACACTTCATAGAAACATTCTCCTGCGCCGCAGTTTGGATCAAAAATAACGGCATACCGTTTTGCATTATCGGAAAGATCATATTCTCCAACAAAATATTTTCTCAGGCATATAAGATCCTGAATGTTTACACGTCCGATTTTGTCAATATTTGCGGCTTTGACATTAACTTTATTTTGCTGAGCAAGCTCTTCATCATCCATAACAAGATACTCTCTCAGGAGCATAAGATCCTTTAAATTGATTTTTCCGTTTGTATCGAGATCTCCGAGAATGAAATCTACCGCTTCAATAGTTCCGCCAATCAAAACCGGCGAAAAAGCTTTACCGGATTTGTTAATAATACCGTCATCCTCAAACGACAAACCGATATTATAAACGGTTCCGATCTCAGCATCCTCCGGGACATTAAAAACAAGGGTAAGCAATATGCCGTCAGAGGTGTTATTATCAGCTGCGTCCCATTCAAATTTCTGTCCGGATAAAAGCTTGTTCGGCTTTTGAAGAGTAAAGCCTTCGGTTGCAGGATCCTCGGGGTCATAAGAATCGCCGTCAAGATATGCGTCTAAGAGCTCAAGACCATCATCAAAGAAAAGCTTTGCAACCATTCCCATAATTCCCGGATTATTTAAAATCCTTATATTGACACTTACTGTTGTTCCGGGGAACGCTTTTTGGCTTTCAGAGGAAATGGTAAAATAAGCTTTTGCCGCAACACCCACGGCAAACGAAGCTGAAGCGCCGAAATATGATACCGTTACGGTAATGCTTTCGCCGTCCGTTTCCTCTCTCAGATGAACATCGCAGTCCTCCACTGAAATATCACACACTGTACCGTCAAAATACACCCCCTGCAGCTTTATGCCCTGCAAGTCAATTTCTTCTCCGCCGATATACTGAGTTTTATCGGGATAGGATATAATATTCAGCGTTATGGGAGAAATAACATATATTTCAAGCTCAGCATAATGGTTATTATAACTGATCGTAACCGTTCTGCTGCCCGGAACCGAGGTATCAACCTGCCAAGTGAAATTAGAGGTAATATCGTTATAAGCTCCATTATTTGATACCACTCTCAGAATCATTCCCTCCGGATCAAACTGTTCGTTCAGCTTATAAATTGTTTTATCCGGATCTTTGGAAATTTCAATTCTGTCGGTTTCAACCTTATTAACATAAATTGAGTAAGATGTGGAAACACGTCTACCGCCAAAGGAATATAAAACCGTAACGGTTTTTTCTCCGGTTGTGGGCAATATAGGAAGCGCAGATTCGGTTACAGCCCTGCCGTCAAATATAAATTCAAGTCCCTGCCAAATCTGTTTTGATGAACCGTCATTGAATAAAGCATTCAGCTCCAGACCTGCGATTTCAAGCACATCGTTTACAAAATATTCCGTTTTAGGAAGTGAGGATATTTCAATTCTGCTTAAAGCAACCTCTTCCACCTCGATTTCAAACGAGATCTCCTTTCCTCCGTAGCTTAAAATAACATCCTGTTTTCCTGTTTTAGAGAAATCGGGCTGTGAAACCGTAAAACCGTCGGTAACAGTTTTTTCAACGTTGTTTTCATATTTTGCAATAATTTCAAGTCCGGTAAGATCAAGCTTTCTGCTGCTGGTATAATAGGTACAAACCAGAGGCATCGACACCATCTTAATGGAGCTTACCTTACCTACAATTATTCTATAGGAGACGCTCAGCCCTTTATAACTAAGCTCAACGGTCTGCTCCCCTGCATTGGAGGTGTCAACGGACTGAACACTGAACCCCCCGGTTACTGTTTCCGTGTTTTTACCGTTAGTGTAAAACAGTTGCAATTCAATTCCCGACGTATCGATCGGATCGCCGATTGCATAATCGAGCTTCTCGGGCAAACGGGAAATAACCAGACGGATAGGTTCTACCGGATATATATTGATAGTAAAGCTTGCTGTTGAATAAGAACGGTATTCAACTTCAACGGTCTGTTTTTCGTTCTCTCTCCCGGTATATTCCCAGGAAAAACCTTTTTCAATAATATCGAAGCTGCCGTCATCATAATACAGCGCAAGCGATAAGCCTGAGGGATCAAATTCCTCTCCCTCAAAATATTCCGTTTTATAAGGTAAAGAATATAAGCGTATACCAACAGCCGTTTTTTGATTTACAGTCACATTAAAACCTGCGCTTTTTTCATAGGCATAAACTGTTGCCGTATATGTATCCAAAACGGAGGGCGGTGGAAAATTAACAATAGAATACTTATCTATTATCTTTTCATTCCAGCTTACAGTCAATTCATTTAGATTATAAACCGTTCCGGATACGCAAGATGCATCTGTTGGATTTAAGGATAAACTTGTTGTTTTTCCTGAAATCAAATCCGGAGTATAAATCAGATAGGGCCATTCGCCGGCGGATGAATCCCAGTCAAGGCACCATTTATCTGACGGCTGAGGGCTTGTATTATCGGTATAACCCTTACTAACAGCGTTATTATCCTCTGAATAGCCGATGATAAAGTCCCCTTGCACCCCGCGATAAGATTTGTTTCCGTCTTTAACGCTTGCCGTTCCTTTTTTATTTGATACGGCATATTTTATTTGTGCACCCTCATATAAATATCCCGCAATACCTCCTGCGTAAGCATAAGTTCCACCCTTATCATTTGAACCTTGCGCTTTTGCTGTAACGGTATTATCATAGGAAAAAATATTGGTACAGGTTTTAGCGTTTATGCCCACCGCACCAATAACACCTCCGGCAAAGGCATAAGCCCTTGACCAGGATGAGCAGCGAGAATCCGAACCTACGGTGCTTTTTTTCACTCCGCAGCTGTCAACAACAGAGCCCTCTTCCGTAACACCGATTACACCGCCTACTCTGGCATAATATCGACTTTCTTTGCTTTGAGTTCCGGAACTGCTTGAATCAGTTGAGCCAAGATAGTTCGCTTTTACGGTACAATTATAAACATATACATTTCTCACCGTTGCACTGTTACGCCCCACGGCGATTCCAAGATTTAAATAGTGTTTTGCGCTCTTATGTTCCGGTACGCCACAGCTAACAGAGCAGTTTCTGAAAGAAATGTTTTCAATTGTACCATTATTTATTCCGATAAAACCGAGCGAAAGATCAAGCTCCTGCGGCGCAGGTGAACTATATTTATAATTCAGCTCCCAATCCGTTATCGCATAGCCGTTACCGTCCAGATGAGCAGAAAAGCTTTCTATACCGGTAAATGTTGAAGACCCTTTAAGAGAAATATCGTTAGTCAAAATAAAATATTTATACGGGGAGTTTGCATCTGTATCGTTTCTTTTCAAACTCAGAATATCATCTTTGTTTGAGAGCAGATACGGCATTTCCGCTGTTCCGTAGCCTCCGGAATAGAATCGGGTATTGTTTACAAATTTGCCTTCTTTTTTAACGGTAAACTCAAAATTTTTAATAACGTAACCGTTTACCATTGTCCTAAGCTCAATGATTTCCCCTTCTTTTGCATTTTCGGAAACACGCAAAACTCCGTTTACATCTATTGAGGCATTATCGGAAACCTCGTGATATATATCGGCGCCGGTCAAGGATCCATCGAGCGCTTCACTCAGCATAATGATCGACCCCGGAGCCACATTTTTTAAATTCGTATAATTTTTATCGGTAAATGAAAACACATAATTTGAGGGAGAAACATATTTTATTCCCGAAACCATATATTCTCCGCGAAAAGATGAATATTTATCAAAAAAACTTCTAATATCATCTGTTGCTTTGCTTACAAAGTAATTATACAGTATCGCTCTTTTTTCAGCATACTCTGCCGCAGGCAAAATATCCCAAATGGCAACCCATTTTGTTGTTGCAGGAAGAAAAGCTTCTCTATCTCTTATAGAATCAACCCATTTTTGGATCATACCTGTATTAATGGTAATAGTTTCACTTTCACCTGAATTTTCATTTTCGTTCAAAAAAGCTGCATTACCGCCTGTTGTGAACCAATGAGAGACAGATTCAATTTCTGAGGATTTTGATATTTTTTCCTGATATTTTTTGATTTCGCTTGAAATATCGGCAATATCTTTTACGCCAACAGAAAAAGATTCGTTAAAGGCTTTTGATTCTTCAGTGCTTGTGCTTTCAGTTCTGGCCTGTGCAGCGAAATCCGCCTCGCCGCCCTTAACATAACTCATCAAAATATGAGTACCATATTTATCAAAAAATGCTTCTATTGCTTTTTCATCTGCAGCAGAGAGATTTGCAAGATCCGCCCTGAAGCTGTCGGTAAAATATTCGGTTGAAGAAAGATTCTCGTTAATTTTATAAAGGACGTTGGAAAATCTATACTGATAATATGTGTAGGCCTCTGTATACTTCACATCTGTATTTGTGGTAGATGTTAAGGTAAACTTGTTATGTATACCGAGCGACAAGATATTTAGCGGCAGAGTAACGTCAAATGAGGTGGTGCAGCTAACATCCATAGATTCAAGCAACTGCGTCATACTGCTTTCTCTATATAAATGTCCTTCTCCGCTGTAAATATTTAGAATTTTTCCGTCAACCTTGGTTATATCAACGGTTTTGTTCTCTGTGATCAGATTGCTGACCGATACTTCTTTTTTACTTAGCGCATTTTTACTTAGCGCATTAAATCCTGAGCCGAGAAATTCGTAGTTATCAGCATCATCATTACTTATCGTTTCAACTCCGCTTTTTTCATTAGCCGTATAACCTGCAATTCTCGTTATAGGCAAAGAGGATATGGCAATAATGAAAACAAGCAGAAAAGAAATTATTTTTTTACTTTTCTTCATAAACAACATCAATCTCCTTATCCAACTCTGATTACACCGTTCACTATTTCAAGCCTGACCGTTTCATATTCCGAGTCGAGAGTATTGTCCTCTTCATATGTTATTTCAATGCTGTAATCGCCGGATGCGTCATTATCGACTTCAAAAATCAATTTAACTATTTCTCCGTCCTTTGTTTCAAGGTCTCCGGGATTAACATCGAAAAGCAATTTACATCCGGAAGCCAGATTTTTTGGTTTTGTAAGCGTAAACGAGGGTAAAGCGTCCCCTAAAATACAATTTGTTAGGGTAATTCCGCTGTCATATTTCAATTTCAGCACCATGCCCACAATACCTGGATTGTTTTTAATACTAACCGATACTTCAACACCCTCTTCTCCCGGAAGGGCAGAAACAGAAGCAATAGTTAAAGTTGGCTCCGTGGAGTTTTGTATATATACTGCCGTTACTGTGATGCTCTTTGTTATGTTGGTATAGGGTATATCCCATCCTGTGAAAGTATATCCTTCTCTGTAAGGATCAGCAGGCGGCGTTGCGCTCTCTCCCTTTTTCACCTGTTCGGTTTTAAGCACTTTGCCGTCATAATCAACAAAGGTAACTGTAAAGATTTCCTCTTCAGGCTCTGTGGGTTCTGTTGAATTTCCACCCACATAACCGGCATCGATTTTACTTCCGTCTGAAAGGATCAGGATGAGATGTCCTCTTTCATCAATATAAGCATTTACAACACTAACGCCGTCTTTACCGTCTTTACCGTCTTTTCCGTCGGCTCCGTTTTCGCCATTGACGCCGTCTTTTCCGTCAGCGCCGTTTTTACCATCAGCTCCGTCTTTACCGTCAGAGCCGTTTTTACCGTCAGCTCCGTCTTTACCGTCAGAGCCGTTTTTACCGTCAGCTCCGTCTTTTCCGGGTTCACCTTTTTCACCAACCAAGGAGGCAAGCCAATCCTGAAGAGTACCATTAAATCCGTTTTCAACTGCAAGCTCATAAGCGGATTTTCCGTCGGCGCCGTTCTGTCCGTCTTCACCGTTTGCACCTGACTCTCCTTTTTCACCGATGAGAGAAACCAGCCAATCTGCAAGAGATCCTTTAAAACCGTTTTCCACAGCTAAATCATAAGCAGATTTTCCGTCGCTGCCGTCTTTACCGTCAGCTCCTTTAACGCCGATCAAAGAATTCAACCATTGCGTAAGCGTTCCCTGATAGCCGCATTCAACGGCAAGCTCGTAAGCAGATTTTCCGTCAGTTCCGTTTTCTCCTTTCGCTCCGGCAGAGCCGATCAAAGACTCAAGCCAATCGCTAAGAGTTCCCCTATATCCGTTTTCAACAGCCAATTCATATGCTGATTTTCCGTTTTCACCGCAGCTGCCATTCTCGCCCACAAGCGACGCAAGCCATTGTTCCAGCGTTCCTGAATATCCGTTTTCAACAGCAAGCTCATAAGCGGATTTTCCGGGTTTGCCGGTTAAAGAAGCAAGCCAATCCGATACGGAGCCTATGTAACCGTTCTCAAGAGCAAGCTCATAAGCAGATTTTCCGTCAGCGCCGTTTTTTCCTGAAGTTCCAACCAGCGAGGCAAGCCACTGCTGAAGCGTACCGTTATATCCTTTTTCAACAGCAAGCTCGTAGGCGGATTTACCGTTTTCCCCGTCGGCACCGTTAGCTCCCACCAAATATGCCAGCCAATCGGTTATGGTTCCCTCATATCCGTTTTCTACCGCCAAATCATAAACAGATTTACCGGCATCGCCTTTTTCGCCTTTGTCTCCTTTTTCGCCCTTTTCTCCCGCAGGACCTATCAAAGAAGCGAGCCATTCATCCAACGAACCGTTAAAGCCCTGCTGCACGGCAAGCTCATAAGCGGACTCTCTGAGTTCTTCAAAGGTTTGAATTTTCTTTTTTTCGGGAATATCATTTGTTGTCGGTTCCGTAGTGCTCTCAGGCTCTGTGGAACTCTCCGGAACAGTAGTTGGTTCCGAATCCGTTGTTGTTTCCTCTTTGCTTGTTGTATTCTCTGGCTTTGTTGTCGACTCTGGCTTTGTTGTCGGCTCTGGCTTTGTTGTCGGCTCTGGCTTTGTTGTCGGCTCTGGCTTTGTTGTAGGTTCTGATGGTGCGATATACTCACTCTTGGCCTCTAAACCAACCGCCATTCTGAGAATAAGTCTTGCATCCGATGCAGTAACCGAACCTTCTTTATCCACATTGGCAATGATTTCATCTTCACCGGTGAGCGATTCAAGCTTTACTGCCATACGAAGTGCCAGGCGCGCATCTCCTGCGGTAACGCTGCCGTCGTTGTCTATATCTCCGTATAATCTGGCAAATGCGGTGAATGAAAACGCAAAGCAGAGCAGAGAAATAAACATCAATCCCAAAATTTTTCCAAAAAACGCCTTCTTCATCTGATCTTCTCCTTTTTTATAATTTACAATTTTACCGAATAACACATTTGATTGAAACGGCGTAATTGTATTTTTAAAATTTTTGCAGAAATAAAAATTTTAAAGGCAAACCCTTAAAAACCTTTAGTTAAAATAAAAATGTCTTTTTTATGCTTCACTTTTACAACATTATTCTCATTATGTTGTAAATGAAAAAAATGAAATCAAAAAAAAATACGGACGAAAATAAATTCGCCCATAGGAAAAGTAAACTCTTTCAGTGTATTAACAGAAAGGGCTTGATTGTTTATGGTTTTAAAACAGAATATTTTTAAAATAACATAAATTTTTCGATCAGTGCCTATTGTTTTTTTATAGAGAATGTGATATTCTAAGAATAATTAAAAAAATTATTATGCTGGATTATAACATAATGAGAATTATGTTGTAAACAAAGCTTGTTGTTTTCTCAAACAATAAGCCGCATATTCTCCATTCGTTTCCGGTGTTCGTTGCCGGTGGAAATTATGTAAATTCGCGTGGTGTTGATACTGCTATGGCCGAGTATATCCGCAAGCCTTGCGATGTCCTTTTCAACTGCGTAAAATGTTCGGGCGAAAAGATGGCGCAGATTATGCGGAAAAACCTTGCTCGGATTAACATTTGCGTCATCACAAAGAGCTTTCATCTCCCGCCAGATGTTGGATCGGCTGATAGGTTTTCCGTTCCGGGTGACAAAAATTAAACCTGTTGTAATGTGCTGTTTTTTTGCATATTGCAACAGCTTTTTCTTTAATTCTTTCACTATTAAAACAGTTCGGATCTTGCCTTTACAGCAAACGGTTGCTCCCCCGGTTTTTGCTGCTTCAACCGTAATAAAATGCAGTTCACTGACCCGAATTCCCGTTCCGCAGATCGTTTGAATTATCAAATTCAGGCGTTCATTTTTTTTCTGCTTTGCTGAGCTAAGCAAACGAATATATTCTGCTTTTGTGAGTTCCTTATCCTCACTGCAAAATATTTGACGCTGGTGTTTAAGCGCTTTCACCTTGCAGTCGTACCGTCTGAGAAATGAAAACAGACTGTTCATTGACGCCAGCATAGAGTTAACGCTCTGCACAGCGTAACCGGCCTCAACCAATTTCTGCTTATAGGCTATGGCAAGTTCCTTTGTGATCTCGCGGCCTTCTGAAAAGCTATAAAACATTTTTACGTCACGCATATACTTTTCAACCGTATTTTTACTTTTTTCATCTGAAATCAAGTGCTGCTCAAATTGTTCCAATGTTTTTTTCGTTAAAAAGCGTTCTTCCATCAGATTTACCTCCAGAACAGAATACTCATATTTTACTCTGAAAAACATAATTTGAAACTACTCATTTTATTATAATTTCAAAATATCGATCCGTTGAATGTATGAAAAAACCATCTGAGCTGCAAAAAATAAAATCCCTGTATTCCTGCACAACTCTTTTGTTTCTTCCATTCAATTACCTTGAAGCCTGATATAAAAGCAAGTATTTTGAACCGCAAAATCGACTCGCCAAGGCTTATATTGAGATCAACGGTACAAAAGCAAAAAATAAAAGAAGTTATGGAATATATTCAAAAAAATTCTTAGAAAAGGTCTGTAAATTTTTGGTTTTACTTGATATAATATACAATACAGAAATTCCGGAGGTAAGCTTATGAGGGCGCCGTTTCAGATTTTAGCAATACCGTACAGAAAAAATCCTGAGCTGCAATATTGCGTTCTTCACCGTGCAGATTTAGATCAATGGCAATTTGCATCCGGCGGAGGAGAAGATGATGAAACTCCGATTGAGGCTGCTTTCAGAGAGATTCTGGAAGAAACGGCAATCAAAACTGAAAACATCATAACTCTTAAATCTACTGCACATGTGCCTGCAAATGTTATAGCCGAGCATCATAGAAAAATGTGGAGCAAAGACACCTATGTAATTCCGGAATATTCCTTTGCCTTTGAATGTTTAACTGATATTATCATATCTGATGAACACGCTGAATTTGAGTGGCTTGGCTACGAAGCTGCGTTAGCAAGATTAACCTGGGATTCCAATAAAACTGCTCTGTATGAATTAAACTGTCGGCTGCTTGTAGATCTGCAATACTGATTTCACGTTATCGATATAACTTCCTTTCGGAATTTTCGATATATCCCTTCGGGATTCGATGTGCGCTATGCGCACGATATGCCCCTTCGCCGCAAGAAGGGAATTTATATCATTTCAAATGCGGGCAAAGCGAACATATATCGAATCATCATAGCACGATATATCTACAAAACAAGAACCGCCCCTTCGGGGCAAGAAAGGATCAACACTAGAAGGCTTTATGAGATTACTTTTTGAGATGGACAAAAAAGATTACGCGGAATGTACTCATTCATTCGTTCGCAATTCCGCAAGAAGCATAATTATATCCAACAACAAAGTTGCAATGATCCACAGCTTAAAATACGACTATTATAAGTTCCCCGGAGGAGGCATTGAGGACGGCGAAAACCCGATAGACGCTATGATCCGGGAAACAAAAGAGGAGGCGGGGTTGGAGGTAAAACCCGAAACCGTTAAAGAATACGGACTTGTTCACCGCATCCAGAAGAGCGATTCAGATGAGACGGAATGTTTTGTTCAGGATAATTATTATTATCTCTGCGAAGCAAACGAGAATGCGGTTTCTCAGGATTTGGATGATTACGAGGAAAAGGAAGAATACACTCTTGAATTCATTGATCCCGAAACCGCAATAAAAAAGAACCGCAGCGTAATTCACAGTCCATATAACAATATGATGTTTGAAAGAGAGGCAAGAGTTCTTGAAGAGCTTATTGCAGACGGTTATCTTACGGTAATATGATTAAGGTTGTGTTTTTTGATATCGACAATACCCTGCTGAGCTTTTCGGGGTATGTTAAAGAGGCTATGAAGGTAGGTTTTGCTCAATTCGGCTTAAAGGAGTACACCGAGGATATGTATTCTGTTTTTGAAAGGATAAACAACAGCCTTTGGACACAAATTGAGCAGGGAGCGCTTTCATATAACGAGCTTTTGAAAATACGCTGGAATATGATTTTTAAGGAGCTTAATATTAGCTTTGACGGCGAGGTTTTTGAGAAACATTTTAAGGAACGACTCTTTTCAAGCGCGGTGCCCGAGCCGCACGCGATGGAGATTTTGGAATATCTGAGCAAAGGCTATGTTCTGTGTGCGGCGAGCAACGGCCCTTATGAGCAGCAGCTAAACCGCCTGAAAGTCGGAAAAATGCAGGATTATTTCACCCGCATTTTTATTTCATCAAAAATAGGGGCGGCAAAGCCTCGAAAGCAATTCTTTGATTACTGCTTTAAGGATCTGAGGGAGAGCTTATTTCCCGATCTCAGCCCGGATGAAACTATCATTATAGGGGATTCGGTTTCATCGGATATAGCCGGAGGCAAGGCATACGGGCTGAAAACGTGTTTATATCAGCCTCAGCCCGCTGAAGGGCCCGAAAACTGCTGCGCGGACTACGTTGTTTCAGATCTGTCAGATATAAAATTGATATTATAATTATAAATAAAACAAACAGCCTTGTTCTGCGCTTTTTGCTTGACAAAAATCAAAAACATATTGTAAAATTAAAATGAAACAAATGGAAATCAAGGAGGTTTTTCCAATGAGAAAAAAAGTTTTATCCGTTCTTTTATGCCTTGTTTTGCTGCTTGGCACGCTGAGCACTGCCGTTTTTGCCGAAGACAGCACACGCTATGTTGTGCTTGGTGACTCAATAGCTTACGGCTCCGGTCTTTCAAACCCCACTGAGGCTGTTTACGGAAAAATAGTTGCCGATACAAACGGCTATATCTATGAAAACTATTCCATCCCCGGCTCAACCACACAGGCGCTTTTAATCAGGATAGAAAATCCCACGGTTAAGCAGGCCATAGAGAATGCCGATATAATTAACATTTCCATTGGCGGAAACAACTTTTTGCTTGGAAATTTAAATCAGCTTCTCTTTGACAGCATCGTTAAAAACGATCACACCCGTTTCGACGAGATAGCCGATAAGCTTTATGAGGATCTTGATACAATAATTACAAACATTCGCGAATTGAATGCCGGCGCCGTTATCCTTTTGCAGACCTTATATAATCCGCAGACCGGTTATGTGGGCGAGGCATATGAGCAGGGAGCGCAGCGCATCAACGCAAAGATCAACGAATATGCTCAGAATAACCCCGAAAATATTCTTGTTGTTGACGTTGCAAGCCGCCTCACCGATTCCGACAACGACTTTGCCGACGACAGAATTCATCCCAGCGCGGCAGGAAATGAAAAAATTGCAGCTGCAGTTTTGCAGACGCTATATGAAAACGGTCTCGGAACCGAAACCGTTCCTGTTATTTCAGTTAAGGGTAAAGATGCGCGCGGCACAGGAATGTTTACCATATTTGTTGATCTTTACGGAAGATTTTTCCATCTGCTCTCTGTTATCAGAAGTATGTTCAGCGGTTTATTAAAATAATGGACTGAAAATTCTATAACAGTTGTAACGGCGATATTTTCAAACTTCTTTGCCTTTTTATTGGCTATTATTATAACGGTGTTTTCCTATAACAGACTTGAACTTCCCGTTATAAACGCCTCAAAGGACAACTGCAAGACGGTTGTTGAGATAATTTCCGACACCCGCATTGAAGAAAAAGAGCTTTTCTGTCAATCGGTTAAGAAACGGAGCTTCGAAACATTTCAAACGCTCAAACAGAAGTTAATGCCGTTATCAAGAGCACCGCAGTTGATAAACACTTCACCCTTGCCACGCTTAAACAGGAAAACGGCGTTACATATGTAAGCCTTCCGATCTACGGAATTGTTAATATGTTCGGCGATCCCATATCTGCAACACTATTAAACAAGAAAGCGGCTGCGCCACACGCCTGCGGCGTGTCCGCTTTCGATTACGCCATCGCCGTTGCCCGCAGGGCAA
>JAFLUL010000035.1 GCA_022508845.1 Oscillospiraceae bacterium
GAGCGGCTCTTTAACCTTTTTAACAAGCTCTTCATAGGCCTTGGCAACATCTTTATCGTCGGCCTCTTTTTCGGTGAACAGCTCAGCATAATCGCTGTCATCGGCGATATTGATAGCGGCATACTGGATCTTTGCTATACCGCTGCCCGAATCGCTAACGGTAACAGTGTCGGCAACATCCTTGGAGTCGTCTTTCGAGGAAGAAGTTTTGCTGTTAACAGCTATAGTTGGGGAAGTTTTGTCAAAACGGATGTCGAAGGAGTCCGCTTTTTCGGAAACATAAACGAACTTGGCGTTATGCTTCTCGATATTTATTTTCTGAGATACTTCAATTTTCTGAACTCCGTTATTATCCTGGGAATTTGCAATTACGGTATAGATATTATCTTCACCGGCTTCGAGGTTTTTGCCGCCGACAGATAATAATACCTTTGCTCCGTCAAGGGAATTTACAGTAAGCTTAACATCACCGGAGAACCATTCGGAGCTTATTTTGTCCCCATCGGTCTCGGGGGTATAGGAAGCGTTGATCGTTGCGCCGTAAACTGCCTTGGACTCGGCATCTACGGATATACAGTTGAGAGTATAAACTGCATAGAGATCCTTTTTCTCATCAATACCGTCAGCATATTTTGTTATAACGCCTTTGCTGTCGGACTTGAGGGAATCGGGGGCAGTTTCGCTCCATCCTATAAAGGTATATCCATTCTGAACTGTATCCGGAGTTTTTAATATTATTTCACCGGATTCCACATTTCCCTTTTCGGTAACTGAAACATCTGCAAACGGATCATAATATGTAATATCATAGTCTATGGGAGAAACTGAGAGAGTTACAGTTTTATCTCCTTTAATTCCTTTAATTTCAATATCAGCCCCGGCTTTACAAATATTGCCGTTGTAACGAAGATTATAGTTTTCTGCAATCGAGTCAACACGAAGCTTCAGGGTATATTCATTTGTATCAGAGTTAAGATCGTTAACGCCGACTGTATATTTTTTTGATACCGAAGCAGTGCCTGCTTCAAGAACAAGCTTATCACCGTTTGAAACAGTGGCAGCACCGTTTTTGCCGTCAGAGTTATTGATAACTACTGTAACCGCATAGGTTATTTCTTCAAAGGTTACCTCAATTGTTGATACAGAGGCGGAAAGAGTTCCCTCGGTTTCGGTTACTGCTTTTTCTTCGCCGTTAATCTTTATAGAAGAAATACGATATCCGGGTTTGGGGGAGATGGAATACTCGGGCTCATAGCCTTCATTTAATTCAAGGGTATTTTCAGAAATATTTTTTCCGCCAACATTTATTGACCCCTTATCGGAATCAAAGGTAAAAGTTACCATATTTGCATAGGCAAATGTTACAGCAGCGTTTTCGGTGACGGTAAACGAAATAACTTTTCCAAGCTCAGCCTTTTCCTTATTTCCGTTATAGGTAACATAGATAAGCTCATAGCCTTCTTTGACCTGGGCTTCATCTACCTTATATTCAAAGGTTGCTCCATACTCAAGCTCAAAAGTTTTTTCTTCAGCGCCGGAAACAGTTATTGTATACATACGGAGTTTAAGTGTATACTCACCTGCTTCGCCGGCAATGTCTGCCGTGCTTACAGTCTCCTCAAGAGTTTGATATTTAACAGCAAGCTTCTCAGAGGGGGCAATAACAAGATCGTGATCATCATTATCATAGAAATTCACGCTGTAAACGCCATCTTTTTCAGTCAGCTCGCTGCCATCCAATGTTACCGTAACATCGGACGGGGAAACATCATCGTTTTTAATAGAAAAAGTATATGTTCCAATTATAGAAGGTTCAGAAGTTTTCTCGGAGAGAATAGCTTCGAAAGAAGCCTTATCCTGAGAAACCTCAACCTCTTCGGAATAATCGTCATACCCTTCCATTTTAACATAAAGAGTATAGCTGCCGACAGCAACATTCAAAACCGCTATGCCGGTTGCATTCGTATGATCTGTTTCGTCGCCGAGAGTAACTTCTGCGTTCGCCAAATCATCTGTTCCGTTGCTTACATGAACCGTAACTTCAATCGTATCCTCCGCGGCGGTTGTTGTTTCAGCCGCCCAAACAGATAAAACCTGCATCGGAACAAAGGAAACGATAAGCATAAAAGCCATCATCAACGACAAAAATGTGTTAAATGCTTTTGTTGTTTTTTTACTCATCTTGTTACCTCCATATGTCATCAGACTGTTTCAGTTGTATGAATAACCATAACATCTTTAATAATTCTAAATCCGCTTGAATTGCCAACGCCCGCTGCTTCTGCCTTTTTAGAAACCTTGCGAAGCTGCCCTGTTCCGGCGTTCTTAATAGCCATTGTTTCATTAGGCTTTCCGGAAGCCGCCTTATTCTGGGCTTTCGATTTTCCGGACAAGCGGTCTGTCATAATGAGACTTTGGTTTATCTCCTCGCTCCGTGCAAGACTTCCGGAAGTTCGGGGATCGGAGGATCGGAGCGATCCGGTGTTTTGATATTCCGTGGACATCTTTGAGGTGAGATCAGTTTTTGCCTTTCCGCTGAGCTCGTAAATGACATCCTTTATTCTGTATCTGAAGAAAAAAACTATTGCCAAAATCAGGAGTATGACTGCAATAATAAGGCAAGCATAACTTCCGTATCGTAAAAACTCTAACTTTTGATCCATTACGCTGCCCTCCTCTCAGTTCATTGACTGCCACTGTCTCAAGGCATTATCACATTGTTTGTCAACATTATCTAAAAGAGCTTGTATGCTGCTCAGAATATCCGAACTTACAGAGGAACGAAGATTATTGTTCTTTTGACGAACTTTATCAATCAGGTTTTTTATCTCATCAGATGAAGTTGCGCCTTTGGTAAATTCGGAATACTTTGTTGTTATTGCGTTGATTACGTTGGAATAAATGGAGCAGCGAACAAGGCTTATATCCACGGTGGTAACACCGCTGTTTATTTCATCTGCTTTATCCATAAGGTCATTGAGATCTTTCCAGTAATCATCATAAGAATATCCCGACTCATAGATACTGCTCTGTCCGAGAACACCCCACTGCTGGGCTATGTTATGCAGACATTTGGCAAGCTCATATTCATTTCTGGCAGTTACCTGATCAACATCACTTATTCTGAAAGAGGGATATTGGGCATAGATATCGGTGTAGTTGCTTGTTAGCCGCGATATATACCGGTCTTCATCCGTTCCGTCACCAACAACATTTTTAAGAAATGTTGTTGCTTTCTCGGGATCTCCTGCCATACCGACTCCAGCGTCCGCATTTTTGTCATAGAAGAAATACAGATCCTTTCCCCATTCAAAACAGAACTGCGCATATTCGGCTGCATTGTTTTCCAGGCTCTTTCCCGAGGCGGAGTTTAGCAGCATTGTCATATTGTTTAATTCGTCGTTTGTTATCGCATAGTCAGAGCGGTAAAGTCTTGCAAGATATATCCAGGCGGTGGACTGAGAAGGATTCACCTTTATTGCATTCTGCAAATCCGATTCAACTTTCCGGTAATTATCATTCTGCGCATTCATAGACGAAAGAGTTGCGTTATTAGCAGAGGTGAGAAGCTCGCTGTAGTTTAGAGCAACTGTTCTTGTTGCAGCAAAGGCAAGTATACCGGAGATAACGCCCATTGCAAGTGCGGAAGCTGCAAGGGCTATCCAGGTGTTGAGCTTCCGTTTTAGTCCCTTTACATACTCATCGCTGATTTTATCAATGTTTTCAAGATCATACATCAGCTCCGCGCAGTTTTGATATCTGTTTGCGGGATTAGGCTGAGTGCATTTCATTATTATTTTTTCGAGACCTCTCACGCAGCTGCCCGCATGACCCGTTCTTGGAAGCCAGGGACAGATGCTTCTTATGGGAGGGATAATATAGTCCGGAGGTCCTCCGGGAATACGCCCGGTTATCAGATGAAACATTGTTGCACCAAGGCAATAAATATCGCTTCGGGCATCGGTTTGTCCCATGCCGCCATACTGCTCGGGAGCCGCATAACCTCTGGTTCCTAGGCAGGTAGTATCGTCACCGGCCTTTTGAGATTTATATTCTCTTGCTGTACCGAAGTCAAAAAGAACAACATTTCCGTCCGGTTTCAGCTTTACATTGCCGGGCTTCATATCTCTGTAAATAATCGGGGGCGTGCGGGAATGCAGATAGGCAAAAACATCGCACAGCTGCTTACTCCATTCAACAACGTCCTCCCACTTCTGCGGGCCCTCTTTTAACTTTTTATCAAGATCTATACCCTCAATATAATCCATAACTATGAGGAACGAATCCTCATAATCCAGAATGTCAATAATTCTGGGCAAATGGGAGTGGTTCAGTTTTTTAAGGATGTTCATTTCCGCAACAAGTCCCTGCTGCACGATATCATCCTTAGTTGCACCGTTTTTTCTGACCTCTTTTATAGCCCACGTTTGGTTTGCTCTTTCAACCATAGCAAGATACACTATACTCATACCGCCATGGCCGATTTCATTCAATATTTTATATTTTCTGTCAACAAGAGAGCCTATCTCAAGCATTTTTTCTTCGCCTCCGTTTTATCGGTTAATAGGTTCTTATAGCTATTGCGGATATATTATCGGTTTCACGGCGCTGCTTCAAGAGCTCCGTTATCACACGAAGATTTCCCTCTATAGCGTCCTGACTGCCAAGTTTTGACGCGTTAAGATAAGAATAAAATTCCTGGGGCGTTATCATATGTCTGAAGCCGTCGCAGCAGAGCATAAAAACAGTGTTCTGTTCAACCGCGCCTGTAAAGAAATCCGGTTTTACAAAATCACTGGCTCCGATGCATTGGAGCAATATGCTCCGTTCCGGATCGTTCTGAGCCTGATCAACAGTAATAATTCCGTTGTCGATCTTTTGCTGAACAAGGGTTTGATCGTGGGTTATCTGATAAACCTGATCCTTAATAAGATAAACGCGGGAATCGCCTACATTGGCAACATAATATCTTCCCCCGAATATGAGCAGACAGGTGATCGTTGTGCCAAGGCTGAGCTTGTTTATAACACCGTATCTTGATATTGAATTACTCTGATCGTCAATAAGGTCGCTCCAGTCGGATTGAAGCTTAACAGCATCAAGTTTTCCGCCCGCGATTGTGGTTGGGAATACCTCCTTAAACCATTTTGAGCAAGCGCGAACGACCTCCGCGCTCGCCAGCTCCCCTTTTTGCAGACCTCCCATGCCGTCACAGACAACGGCGAAGACCGCCTCACCATAATCTGTCATGGCATGAAGCAGCAGCATGGAATCCTGATTTGTTTTTTTCTTGATACCAACATCTGTATACAGTCCGGAAATATATTTCATAGCAAAAACTCTCCCCAGAGAAACATATTTAATCAGCATACTATGCCTCCGCCGCAAAACAGCGGAGGCATAGCCGCATTATTTAACTTATAATAATTCGATTACAAATTCCTCATCGGAAAGAACTATCTTATCGTTGGCTTTAACCTCAACGGCAGCGTTCGGATCACATTTAACACCGTTTACAAATGTACCGTTCTTGGAGCCGAGGTCAACAACGCAGACTTTGCTGCCGTTCTTGACTATCTGAGCGTGGCTTCTGGAAATGGTTGAATTGTCATCGATGCAATAATTAACCTTTCTTCTCTCCTTACCTATAACGAAGGGAGTTGCGGTTATCTGAACGATCTCTTTATTGCTCTTTCTGGTGAGCTTTGCATAAGGAGCGGAATTGAGAACCGTTGTTTCGTTCGCGCCTGCGCCGAGAACGGTTGTCTCGTTAGAAGAGGAGCTGAGAACGCCCGTTTCAGCGCCGCCGTCATTAAAGGTGTTGGGAGTAAAGCTGGGGGCGGGAGCGGGAGCAGTCTGAGCAAATCCGCCGGCGGAAGGATATGCGGTGTAGGGTTCGGGAGCAGAACCGTCATCGCTGTTCTTTTTCTTGGAAGAAGTTATAACAATAATGATAACAACAGCGATAATAATAACGGCAACAGCTACGATACCTATAATAAGCGGGAGGCTCAGCTTGGAAGTCTCTTCCTGAAGATTGCTGATAGCGGAATTGATTCTGCTTACAGCAGTATTAACTTCATCCTGAGTTGCTTCGCTGTTGTTCTTAACTCTTTCACCCTCTTCAACAGCAGTGTTCAGAGCATTGAGACCGTCCTGCTTGTATTTAGGATTTGTTGAAGTGAGCTTTGACTTTGCATTTGCGATAGCGCTGGTGAGAGCGGAATAGTCAACTTCAACAGGACCGCTTACAGGCTCAGTGGGCTCAGTGGAAGGAGCTTCGGTAGTAGTTTCGGTGGGATTATTGCCAGACTTATAAGGCTCTGCGGTATAGCTGATGCCGGTAATATCAAGAGAATCAATGATATCGCTGATTTTAACAGCATAGTTATATGAATCGGTTCCTGTGATACGGGTAGCAGTAACACCTATAACCTGACCTGCTCCGTTAAGAAGAGGACCGCCGGACATACCGCTGGAGGTGGAGGCAGAATGGCTGATAACCTCGCCGCCTTCATAGTTATAGAACTTGCTCATAATACCGTCTTTGGTGTCAACATCCCTGGAGGTAAAGCTGTCTATGTAGTTATGAGCATAGAAGGTATCGATGTAGGGGAAGCCCAGCGCATATACGGGATCGGGAGAGGACAAAGAAGTCTCCATATCGCTGCAGAGTGTAAGAGTGCGATAACCGTAAATGGGGGATGAAAGTCTGATTGCGGTGAAGTCAAACGAAGAGTTTGCAAAGTTTGAAATCTCGGTTGCTGTGTAGTAAGCACCGGCCTTATAGTAAACACGGATCTCAACTTTATTCTTATAGTTCGGATCGTGAGCAATCATATCCTCCATAAATGCAATACCCTCGGGAGTGGTATCATTTTCAGGATGGATAACGTGATAGCATGTTATAATAGTATCATCGTTTACAAGGAAGCCTGTACCGATAATGGCGTTCCAATATGTAGTTGGGTCAATGGGATCGGGATAGCAATAAACAACAAGGAATACCCCCTGCTTTGCTTCATTGACCTTGTCAAGTGAAACATTCGCTGCCCCAACGGACATTACCGTTGCAGAAAGGAAAATTACTACGACAGCGAGAATAGCCAAAAGCTTTCTGACTGTCACCTTTGCGTTTTTCATCAGAATACCTCCGATATATTTTTTTTATTATAAAGAGTTTCCTCTTTTATAACCGATAACCATAACTTTCAAAAACAATTCTATCATCTATGAATCAAAAAAAACGAAAAACCGACAAACTGCATATTTGATTAGATGAAATGCCTATTTATGACTGACAGCTTTTTTATTTATAAAAGTGACTCAGCAACATAATCAGTATTATGTAATAAAATATTTATACCAAAAATGCAATTTTCGACAATTTTTTCACATTATAACACCTTGAACTTTAATTTGCAATCTTTTTTTACTTGAAATAGCAAGAATTTTGAAATTATTTTAAATTTATACATATGTGAAACAAAGCCCTTTATAAAATTTCTATTGAATTTCATAAAGAGCATAGATCAACATTACCAAAAAAAGGTCGATTTTATAGTTTTTTCTGAATAGGTTATCTTTTAATACAACATAATACTGATTATGTGCTTAACCATCGATTTTTCGATGGTTTTTTATATTATCAGCCGCATATTTTCCATACGTTGACGATGTTCATCACCGGTGGAGATAATATAAATACGTGTTGTATTTATACTGCTGTGCCCCAAAATATCCGCCAGTTTGGCAATATCTTTTTCGAGGCCGTAGAATACCCGAGCAAATAAATGACGCAAATTATGAGGAAAAACCTTGTTTGGATTGACATTGGCTTGTTCACAAAGATTTTTCATCTCCCGCCAAATATTTGTCCGACTCACAGGCTTTTTTGTACGAGTTACAAAAATCGGGCCTCCCGTAATCCCAAGTTTTTTTGCATAAGATAAAAGCTGTTTTTGCAATTCTTTCACAATGAACACCGTACGGCATTTTGATTTACAACGAACAATGGCTCGACCGCTTTTCGCTGCTTCTGCGGTAATAAATTTCAACTCACCGACACGGATGCCTGTACAGCAGATGGTTTGTAAAATCAGATTAAGGCGTTTGTTCCCTTGCTGTTTTGCAGTGTTCACAAGGCGCATATATTCCGACCTTGTCAGCTCTTTTTCCTCCGGGCAAAAAATCTGCTGCTGTACTTTCATTGCTTTAACTTTGCAATCACACCACCCCAAAAATGCAAACATACTGTTAAGCGATGCAAGCATTGAGTTTATGCTGCGAATAGCGTAATTCTCACTTAAAAGCTGTTGCTTATATTCAATAGCAATTTCTTTTGTTACCGAACGCCCATTCAGATATGCCTGAAACGATTTCATATCTCGAATATATTTCTCGATAGTCAACGGACTTTTTTCCTCAGATGTCAGATGTATTGCACATTCAGATATCATCTCTACTGTTAATATTCTTTCTTGCATCGTTTTTCCTCCGGATAATATGATGTATTAGTATTTTACCCGAAAAGCATAGAACTAAGAATCATTTATATAATTGTAAAATTCATACAGAAGCTTGTCAAATATGTAATAATGTGCTGTTAGAGTTTGAAAAATAAAAGAGCCCTCGCCCGACACCTTGTTATTCAACAAGAGATCGAGTAAGGACTATTTGAAAAAGTAAAACGAAATGGATGTATGAACCAAATTGGAGCAAAATAATGCATTTTGCAATATCAGTAATTACACATAATATATCTCAGACCGGGCGTACTCGTAAGTTTGGCGCGAAGTTCGTCAATCGTTCCACCCCGTACAGTAGATTTATCAACGATGTACACCTGCCTCTTCGTTTGAAATATAAACAGATATTCGCTTGTTTCCATAAGCTGATATAGCATAGAATAAGCGATTGAGCAGGTTCCGTTATATTCGCCGGCCGAAGAGGTTACTGAAAGCGCATCGTCAGTAAAACAGAATGTGTGGCATGTTTCTGCAAATTTTCCGAGTGATCGATACTGTATTTTTGGAAACAACAGGTAAATATAGCATTCCATCAATAACAGTATGGCGGTTAAGAATAAGAACATATACGCAAAATGATCATCGTAAAAAAGCAACAAATAAATAGAAATAACAACAATGAAACTGATCAGCACCGTGGACAGGATCATACGTTTTTTCGGATTGTGTTTCTTAAACGCGTTCACGCGCGCAAGTGCGGTAACGGTTTTACGATCATATTTTGATGCAGCTGTAATTTTCAAAGCGAATACCTCCCTCGCTAATTTCTTTTATCTCAAGCGAAACCGGAATTAGTATAAAAAAATTCAAGAATAAAGTCAAGGATTTCATAAAAATCAAGCTGTATTATTAAAATTATTCACATTCTGTTGTTGCGGTTTTTGCCACTGACCATCAAAACCTGATTATACGATGTCTCACTTTCTATTTTTTATAAATTTCATAGCTAATTTCTCTTAAAAATAGTGTTTCGAACACTCTTAAACCATCTTTTCTCTGATACTTTTTAACACTTTTCAACCTATCAGATCCTTTGATATATCAACAAAAAATCCGGAAATTGGAAGAACTATTAAAAAACCTTGATGATATGGCAAACCATATCATAGAAAACGATTTGAATTTTACATTCGAGATATAGTTAACCGATGAGTTGGACCGCTCTGTACTGCATTTGGACTATGCGTCAAACACTTTTAAAGAGCAATCGGGAATTGCAGCGGCAGTCGGAAAAACATAAACGGCTCAAAGCGTAATTTCCACATGATTTGAGAAATCCGATTACTATTCTGAAAGGATCTATAGAAATGGCAAAAAATCTGCGGTAAGCGGGACAGAAAAAAAGGAGCTGTTTTTTACAGCCCCTTTTTGTGTGTTTACTGACCAAAATAACAAGCGGGAACAAAAATTTTAAGTCTGAGTAAAAATCATCTGTAAACGATTAATAATGCTTATATCCACAGGCGCAATACTTATTGATCCCGAACAGTTTCCAGAAGAAACGCACAATTTTGTAGAAAAAGTTGATGAACAAATTGTTGTTGTGGCAGATGTGTGTGCATTTTGTAAGAACATTTCCGCAGCTATCACAAATGCCGTTATTGTCATCATCAATATGGCGGGCGGCGATAGTTTCATGTCCTGAGACCCACTTCTGACAATCATAGCAGTAAACACCTTCGGTATAACCGTTCTCGGTACAGGTAGGATCATTCGCCGGATAGATTTTGGTGTTTGAGCCGTTATCAATATGATGAGCCGCAATTACCTCAGTTTTCACGTCCGTATAAACATTTTCATAAACGGTGACTTGTGCTGTATAGGTTATCTCACCGTCTTCCGTGCAGCGCACAGCCTTCGTTACCGCATTTGCAATATTTCCGTTTTCTGTAGTCGATTCGCCGCATACCAGGCAGGTAAATGTTGCGGAAACTGAATCGTATCCGTCCCATATCCATTCCGGTTCATCATAGGTATGTGTTTTGCAGAAGACAAAATCCTCGTTTAATACTAAAGCCGGGCGTATGCCGCCAAAGGTTTGATATGTCTGATAATAGTAATCCGAAAGCGCGCCTTCATAATTGACAGCGCATGGGCTTCCGCTGCTGTAACAGCTCGGCGAACGAAGCAGCCACCATGAATTATTATTGTAAAGCTCGCGCAACCCTTGGCACTTTGCATAGTCACTTCCGAACGCCGTGCGTGCAGGGTCGGAAGTCCACGCATCGGTTTTTGATGAAAAACCGTAATCGGTATTTGCTAAATCGCTGTACGAGGGAAGAAAGACCTTATCCTGTGTGTTACCGCACGAATATTGTGAATCATCAGCAGATGCGCCGTTTTCACACGTTGTAACAGCAATCAATTCCTGCTGGCTCTCGGTAAAGGCTGTATTATAAAAATCCTTATTCAGCCATTCGCGAATCGTACTGTGCTCGTAGTCGTTTGCATAAACCGTATATTCAGAATCTTTCCAATACTCTGAATTTGCATAGTAAATTGTATTGTTATACGGCTGAGCATCAATCAAGGATTCGCTCACAACAAGACCCGCTTCCGGATCAAGCACACGCCACTTTATCGGTTCATATCTGAACCAATAAATCGTATCAGTCATATATCCGTTATCATCTTGATACGTTTGATTGATCGACAAAGCGTACTGCGTATTATTAGGACGGTACTCAGTAAACATCACTGCACGATACTGTTTTTCGTTATATGTAACATCGGCATATTTCATCCAATTTCCGACACTCATTGAGCCGTAAATACCGTTGCCGCTGTAATAATTATATGACTGCCATGTCAAGGTCAAATCATTCAGCGCGGCAAGTGTTTTCTCATCATCAACTTCGCTCTGCGGATAAGAGCCAAATTCAATAATATCGCCGACCTCAAAACTGTCGCCAAGCGCAAGAGGCTGAATGTTATTTAAGGCAAAACCGTTTATCGGCAAGGCGCACAGCAACATAATAACCGCCGTAACACACGCAGCAGCACGTTTTACAATGCTTTTTGTGTTATATATTTTTTGCATAGCTTATACCTCCTTTTCTGAACGCTTTAACTCAGTCTGCGGTAACGGGATATCCCAGTTTTTCAAGCTGAATTTCAAGCATCTTCTGTATATTCAAAAGACCATATCCGAAGTACTCATCGTATCCCGGCTCACCTAAATCGGTGCAGGAATCTATAAGCAACTGCTTAAATTCATCGGGAGTCAGCTCAGGATCAATGCTTTTTACCAAAGCAGCTGCCGCTGAAACGAACGGTGCGGCATATGAGGTACCGTTCCCTGTTTTTACAGCGCTATGGTCGTTGGTCACAAGACCGGTTATATTAGATCCGGGAGCCGCGCAGAACACACTTGAATTATGATTTGAAAAGGACGAGTGTTCAAGCTCGCTCGTAACAGAACCCACACCTATAACACCGTTTAACCCTGCGGGATAAGTCATAGATGCAGATCCGGCATTACCGGCAGCGGCAACAACGATAATTCCTTTTTCCAAAAGTCGATCAACACAAGCCTGCATTTCAGCGGACGGCTTTCCTGATACTCCCATACTCAAATTAACAACATCACAGCCATAATCGAGCGCATATCTGAGCGCTCTTATAACAAAACCTTCAGCAACTATTCCGGTCACTGTAATTCTGAGAGGAAGAATATTTACCTTATCAGCTATACCTGCAAGAAGTTCACCGTTATTAATTTTGGCAGCGATGATACCGGCAACCATTGTTCCGTGACCCACATAAGGGTCAGAAGTGTCCGAAGGATCGTATGGTCTATTCGTAGCTACAAGATCCATACCCGGTAAAATTCGGTCGCTGTCAAAATCAGGATTGTTTCGGTCAATTCCGCTGTCGATAACCGCAACGGTGACATTTTCACCTCTTATGTCTAATTCTCTGGCAAAGGCAGCGTTTACAGCCGAGAGCCCCCATAGGGAATCAAAGTAAGTATCGTCTGTCGTCTCCGGATAGTCCAAAAGTTCCATATATCTCTCAGGACTATAGGATAAGACAGCATCGCCCATAGCCTTTACATCTTTCAGGCTTTGCGCAAGCCATACGTCGGCCTCCGGAAAGATAAGCTCCGCGTTCACGCTGTCAGGTATAGTATCACCTGCTTTAAGCTGTACTATATAATTTCCCGTAATGTTTCCTGCAATCGGTTTCGTTTCAGCGCAGGATGAAAACAAAACAAGCAGAATAACGGGAATAAGCAGCATTGCTATTTTTTTCATATAAATCAATCCTCCTGAAGATATATTTTTAACGACTATACTTTAACAAAATACACAGGTGTTGTCAATTGTTGAACACAATTATGGAAAAAGTTTATTTGAACAGATGGGCGGTACATATACAAAAATCGGCGATTATTATATTCCGAACCTTATCTTATCACCTGAAAAAGAACATAGATCCATCGGAATCTGGGGACAAAGGCATAGGGATTATCTAAAGCAACATAATCAGGTTACATTTGACATTATGCTCAGGTACGGCACGCTCTTCTCTTATCTTGCCCACATCAATGAACTGGCAACAGATATGTTTTCTCTGCTGGTTGATGAAATGGCGAAGTGCGAAGGTGTTAATAAAAAATTGAAAGGAGGAAATCAAATGGAATGGGTAACCCGTATGAATAATATCTGTAACGGAGCTATGGGGGTAGTAAATGCTGATTTAATATTTAATGTCTGATTCACAGTATGTAAAAAACCAAAATATTTCGAACAAGTCGAAATGTTTTGGTTTTTTGATTATTTGTATTTATTTTGTTGTTTTGAAATGTCTCAGGCCAAATCCATCGCATTCAGGAAAAAGCCGTTTTTTGTCAAACAGAATAAGCGTTTAATAATGCCTGTAGCCGCAATCGCAATACTGATTGATTCTGAACAGCTTCCAGAAGAATCTGCAAATCCTGTAAAACAGTCTTAAGAATGCATTGTTTGTTTTATGGCAGATGTGCGAGCAGTCTGTGAGAACACTTCCGCAGTCATCACAAACGCCGTCGCTATCATTATCGGTATGGTGGGCGGCGATAGTTTTATGACCTGAGATCCACTTCTGACAATCATAGCAGTAAACGCCTTCGGTATAACCGTTCTCGGTGCAGGTAGGATCTTGCGCCGGATAACTCTCGGTGTTTGATCCGTTATCAACATGATGCGCTCTGATCACCTGTGTATTCATATCCTCATAAACGGTTCCATCCAGCTTCACCGTCGCTGTATATACGGTCAAACCATCTGTGGTGCAAGTCGCAGGCTGTGTAACCTTTTCGGTCACAACAGCTTGCCGTTTCTCGATATGTGATGAGTTGTGTTCGCAAGTAAAGGTCGCTTCTGCAGTCTTTCCATCGGCAGACCAACTGAATACAGGCTTGCCGTAAGAGTGTCCCATGGCGCGAACGGTCACATTCTTTGTTTCGGTGAACTCTTTTCCGTCAAGAGATACCGTCGCCGTATAGGTGGTCACACCGTCCGCAGTGCAAGTCGCAGGCCGCGTCACTTTTTCGGTCACAACTGCTTGCCGTTTCTCAGTATGAGATGAGTTGTGTTCGCAAGTAAAGGTCGCATCTGCAGTCTTTCCGTCGGCAGACCAACTAAATACCGGCTTGCCGTAAGAGTGTCCCGTGGCGGGAACAGTCACATTCTTTGTTTGCGTGAAATCTTTTCCGTCAAAAGACACCGTTGCAGTATAGGTAACAGATCCGTTTTCCGTACAGGTAGGAGCCTGAGACTCTTTGATCGTGGCGTCAGCCTCTGCTGTCTCCGTGTGACCTGAAGCACATTTGCGGACAGCCTTCAGCAGATAACCGTTTGTTGTCTGCTGCCAATCAAACTCCGGCGCACTCCATACATGGTTTACGGTTACGGTGCATGAGGCGCTGACTCCGCCTATTTCAGCGGTAACAGTCGCCGTGCCGGCTTCAACAGCATGCAGTGTAACCTGATTCTCATTTTCGGTCAGAGAGATCACAGTATTTGCGGGGATAACGCTCCACTTTACTGTTTTATTAAGTGCGGTATCCGGTGAAACCGTGGCGGTAAGAACACCATCGGCTCCCTCGTTCAGAACGAGCTCCGAATGATCAAGCGTCACGCTTTGCGCCTTTATTTCTTCCCACTTTGCCACATATGTCACATTTTCAGTAACTGTTTCAGCTAAATCCGGATTCCATCCGAGGAACAGATAACCCTCGCGAACAGGGTTTTCACCGTTTTCATTGAATGGAGGAGTTTTGTCTCCGTAATTCAGCCCGTAATAGGTCCGTTTGGCGAAGACAGTGCCGTTTGCGCCGTCTGTGTAGATTACGGTGTAGCTGTTTTCATCTGCCGTGGCATCCGCATGCTTTGCCGCAATACCGTATGCAGGCGAGCTTCTTCCTGTTTTCTCTACCTTATAGGAGGTTATTCTTTTTGGATTTGCAGGATCAAATCTCTCACCTTTAATAGTGCGATCATAGAGTCCGTCAGTTCCGTCAATACACCAAGCGTCGTTGCTGCTTATCTCGTCCCCGGTCCACTCGGCAGGATCGCTGAGGTCAACCTTATAGGTTACACCACCTCTTTGAGAAATGACAACAATATCGTCGCCCATTTCTTTTGCCGTGTTACCGTAAACACGTGCTTCTTCGGACACTTTAAGTTCCTGCGTTCCTGTTCCGCACAAATAGAGTCCGCCGCCGGCATTTGTTACATTATTGTTTGTTATTGAACCGCCGTTTACCGTGATCCATCTGCCGGAAACAGCGCCGTTTGCCGCATTATTGCCCGTGATAACGCCGCCTTCAATTTTAAGCTGTGCTGCGCTGTCCCCTGACATCGCGATTGCGCCGCCGTTGCCTGTGACGTTATTATCGCAAATGGTACCGCCGCTGAATGTAAGCGAATCGTTTACCGTTGAGCCGCTGAAATAAATGCCGCCGCCGTGCGTATTTGAAAACGCATCAGGTCTTCCCGTTCCGCCGGTGATTACACCGCTTTGGTTCGGACTGCTGTCGGTAACGGTGATATGATAGCCGTACTTCGCGCCGCCGAGTCCTCCGGCTTCAAACCACAAAACGGGAGCGTTGTTGTTCTTACCCGTTATTTTATGGCCGTTAAGATCTATAGTCAATTCATAGTTGTAGTCAACGTGGTTGCGAATCCAGATGTTTCGCACGGATTCCGTCACATCAGAAAGCAGGGTCACTGTTTGCGGCTCGTGATTTCCGCTGATAATCTGATTATGCGCAGCGTCAACAGCATCCTGCAAGGTAGAATAGGTTGCATTGCCCACAGCGGCAACATTAGACTTCACAGCATATGGACGGCTGATCGGCGCAGCAAGGAGTTCTTCAAATCCTTCGTAGACACTATGTGTTTTATTCTGATCAGCTTGTTTTGCGTAAGATTTTGAAACAACTTTGTTGTTTGCAGAGGAAAGGAGATTTTGCCCTGAGTCGGTCTTGCTATCGTTCTGATAAAGAGCCGTAACATACCAAATATTCTCACCGAATTCTCTTGTAGACATAACCCGGGCTTTTTTCGGGTCAATAAGCTGAATCCTTGCTCTGTCGCCTTTAATGTGACTGGAAAGCACAAGAAGCTCATTTTGAGCATCATACCACATAGAAGCGGATACGCCGCGCTTGTTTTCCGAAACGCCTTTCAGGTTAATGCCCGGAACAATGCCGAGAAACTCCGTATCGGACTCTTTTAACGGGAAGGTGATTTTATACAGGCCGCCGTTTTCCAGCAGTACATAATAACGGGAGCCGGCTTTATTGCCCACATCATCAATATAGGCTAAGGTTGCTGCAGGAGAGTTGAAGTTTAGCTTATTACTCAGAGGCGCTCTCAGCTTTAGCGAATACTGGCCTATATGTGAACCGTTTTGTTGTTTGTAGACGCCCGCTACTTCATAGCCCGCAGCAAAGGTGTCGGGGTCCTGAGCCGCATCCGACCACGCGAACTCAAGATATGTAAACATCATAAGCTGCTGAGCGGCACCTGTCTGAGGATCCACGGCGTACATAAAGTAGTTGTCATGAAGATACAGTTTATCGTTTGAAAGACCGCCGGCGACAAATGAATATGCGGAAGTCAGTTCGGCTGTTTTGATTAGTTCTTCGGGCGATGCCACATCGTAATCGGCAAGATATCCTGTTCTGTCCTTGTTATAAACTACCGCCGACATCTGAATGGAAGGAATATCCTTAACATTGACCGAACAGGAAGCAGTTATTTCCGGCGCATCCTTTACTTTGACTGTCACCGTTGCTGTTCCCGGTTTCAAAGCCGTTAAAATACCGTTTTCAACCTTAACCACGCTCGGATCGGAAATTTCCCAAATAAGCTCTTTGTCGGTTGCTGTCCATGGTGTTATAAGCGGACTTATATTCTCCTGTCCGGTTACAAGCATATCCAATGACTGCGTTAAAAACTCCACTTTCTGTATCTTTTCGGTCGGCGCTAAGGTTTCGTCCTTTCCGCCGTCGGAGGGCACCGCAAACAAACCATTCACAAAGTGCGAAAGGCTTTGTTTGCCCTGCACAACAGAATAAGTATTAAGATCTATGCAAAGAAGATGATTATTAAGGGAATAATAATCCTCAACAGTGCTCTCTGCTACATACAAAACATTTTTATCGGAGTCATATGCCATAGAGCCAAACCGATCCTGAATCACATCTCCGGTGGTTTGCACCTTTTGGGCAATAACGGTATTATTTTTACTTGAATCATTTATATTCCATTTCACCAAAGATGATGCGCCGGTCTCGTAATAGGTAATGCCGTAGAAATTGCCGTCTCTGTCAATTGCCATGGAAACAATGTGCGCCGCCTTGCCAGAGGAATCGGAAACGGTTATTTCCGTTATCTTTTCAGCCTTGCCGTTCTTTGGATCAATGCTCCACAGCACATTTTCTTCCGTAAGAGCGTACAGCATATGGTTTGTTTTGTTATACGAAAGGGCATACACCGAGTGCAAACGGAAACGCTCAAGATCAACAAGCTCAGTTAAATTGTCAATCTCATCTGCGGGAGAAATGTAAAGCTTGCTGCCTATCACCTGATAAACATATCCGTCAACATACGCGGCGGAGGTTACATGATCTCTGCCGTTAAATGCCACCTTATCAACCGTGAAGCTCTTGCCTGCTTGTAAATCCGACGGATCAATAACAATCCAAGCTTTGCCGTATCCGTTGTTTCCCGTTTGGACATAGCCGCCCAGCTTTCCGTTATACGAGGGATATGTTTTTCCGGTAGAATGTTTCTCCGTTACCGAGTTTGCGGCGTAATCACCAACAAATATCATACAGGTCGGGCCGACATTGATCTTATTCAGATCAAAGGTACAGGTCACCGGCTCTCCCTCTTTACCTTCCGGCACACAGCTGTCAAATACCACAGTTCCGCTGAGGTCGGTGACGCTGATATAGGCGATATAGTGATTGTCCTGCGCCGTGACGGAGAGAACACCGTTCTTATTTTCAACATTCAATATTTTAGGCGATTCATCATCCACCGTCAGCTTGGTAGACAGATAAGCACCTTCGGCTAATTTATTCTGTTTGATCAGTTCTGTAAGTTCTTCTTTGGTTATATCTCCGCCGCGTTCATAATATTCCGGTACCGCAACGGCGTTAACATTGAACACATCTCCGTCTTTCAGATCCATAGAGGCAGGCGAAAGATTAAAGGGGATATTAGTAACGGAGCTCATCCAAGTTCCTTTGTAATTTGAAGCAGCATTTACCTGTTTCCTGACCTGTCCCATACTGATAAATTCGTTCTTTTCGTTTGTAACGAAAACAGAGGCGGCAGCCGCACTGCGGATCAGTATCGTGGTATATCCGGAAATGATGTCGGTGCTGCGTACAGCGCCGCGATCGGCGGGAAATTCATCCTCAACGACATATGGATTCCCCATATAAATACGGGTTTCGTCCGTTTCGGGGTCCACAATATTCAGATAGTTATAGCCCTTGAAATATTTGGAAACATAGGATGGCGTATCGTCGCCGTAAAGTCGGTCAATATAATTGGAATGGTCGTACATGGAGGGCTTGCTCCAGTCGCCGTAAAAACCGATAATCGGAATGGAGTATTCCACATCCCGAACACCCTCATTATCGGCAAGTCCCGTTATAAAGGTATAGCCCTCTACATATGCGCCGTTGGGATAAGAAGCGGTTAATTTTTCCTTTTGTTCGTCAGTTAATCGAATCGTAACGCTTACATTCACCTTTTCATTGGCTTTCACCGTAAAACTGCTGCCTTCAGTCAAGGTGTTGCCGTTTATTTCATAAGTAACATCGGCATCCAGAGAAGTCGTTTTCTTATCCAAAATATCTTTCGCTTTCCAGTCGGAAATGGGTTGCTGCTTTTTTATGTCTTGTGTAAATAATTCTGTGCTCAGTTTGTAAGAATTCTCCTTACCGCTGAAATTCTCAACAGTAAAAGTATAACTGTATTCGCCGTTCTTATCTACATCGTCTCCGAACTCGGCTTTGACTTTGCCGTCGTTATATTGAGGAGTAGCTTCCGCTCCCATAAGGATCAGCGCCTGAGCGTTCAGCGCGCGGTCAAGATCGGCCATTCCGGAGCCTTGTTGAAAGACCGGATAATAGTTTTGACTTTCCGTATCCTTAAACGGAACGGCAGTAGACATCAGCAGGTTTTGGATCAAAAAACGCGCGCTGCGATCAGCAGAGGCAAATTTCAGATCTCTGACATACTGTGCCATTACGGCGGACATACCGGCTACCTGAGGACCTGCCATGGAGGTACCTGAGAAGCTGACATAATCCCGACCACCCGCAATTTTACCGTTTACCGAAAGAATATTTCCTCCGGGAGCCGCAATATCCGGTGCAAGAGAAAGATTTCCCGGAACACCGAAAGAGCTGAAAAAGCTCATGGTATAATATTCGCTTTTCTGATCGGAGACATTTTCACGGACGGTCAAATTGCCCTGATAATATGCCGTGTCGCCGCCCGAAACAGTATCTGCGGATTGTTTTAAAAAGACGCCGTCAGCTTTGGATACTGTGACCACAGGGACGCTTCCGCTATAATCGGAAAAAATCGGATCCAACGTGCCTTCTTCGTTGTTTACAATAATTACTGCGATTGCGCCGGTTTTTGCCGCATTCTCCGCAATTTTTGCAAGCGGCGTTTTTCCGTCTCGCTCGCAAACAGCAATTTTCCCCGTTACGATGTCGTTAAGCTCGTCAGATGTGCCCGTGCCGGCAGGCAGATATATATACGGCTTTTCACCGGCAACAGAGGAAAGAGGATCGGCATTGGTCTGAACGGCATGATAGAAAACCCACTGACCATCTACGGTGAAATAGGATTGCATCGTGTTGCTGTTATCAACAGATCCAACCGAAAAGGTAGAGCTGAAAGATCCGGGGCTGCCGACGGTATTAAAGTTTACGTCTTCTAATAGAAGATTTCCGCTTCTCGTTGTGCCGTCACCCATAGTACCGTAATCAGCCCAGGCGCCGTTATTGCCGGCCGAGGCAACACAGACCGAACCGCTGTTTACAAGGTTTTCCAGAATTTTTGTGTAAACATCGGAACGGTTAAACCCGGGGGTAGAGCTGCCAAGTGAAAGGTTGATACTGTCTGCACCCAACATAATGGCATCCTCAATTGCAACCATATAGGTGGATTCATAAGCGCCTCCGGCTTTGTCGAAGACACGCAGAGTCAGTATCTGTGCGTCGGGCGCCATACCGCAAACCTTTACCGCATCAGCCGCGTACAGATACTTTCCCGGATGCTCCGCATCGGGAATATATGTATTAGCCGCCGCAATTCCTGCAACATGGGAGCCGTGTTCCATATCCGGCGATACTTCACCCGAATGGTGGTTCACATCTTTTCCGGGCTCGGCATAGTTAAAGGCAAAAGGCAGCTTGCTGCTTAAATAAAGCTTTGTCACATCCGTGGTTTTATCGGCGATATTCAGTTCCGGAAGAACACCGGTAATGGTATCGGCAGTCATCAGGTCGAGATCGTCGATATTTATAAGTCCCTTTTCTTCCAACTGATTCAAAGAATACTGAAAAGCGTCTGCATTAAAGGATTGATGATCGGTGTCGATTCCCGTATCAATAATGGCAACGCGGCTGCCCGCTCCTGTATAGCCTGCCGCGTGAGCAAGAGATGAACCGGTCATGGAGGAAGATCCTACCATTGCGGGAGCAACAATCTCTGATGTATCCATTACATCAAGGTAGACGCGCTCCTCCACAAAGACATCCACGACCCCATCCATGGCCTTGATCTCATCGATCTTTCCGTATTCCACATTTGCGGAAATGATATTCGCAACAAGAGTCAGGTTCCATACAACATCAAGCTCTTCACCGCCAAGCGCATAAGTTTCAATATTGTCAACAATAAGCTCCTGTATCTGTTGAAGTTTGTGACGATATTCCATAGCGTCTGCATTTACCGCAATGTTCTCCAATGAATAAGGTCCGGAGATGGTAGGCGCATCCTCCAGAACAATAGAAACACGAACTGAATCATCATCGGTATATACTTCTTCTGTCACGGCGGAAACGCCGTCTCCGCCATAATCCAAAGCTATGGCGGGTGTTACCAGGCCAAAAAGCATGAGAACAGTCAGAATCAACGCTGTAATGCGTGTATGCAGTTTCTGCTTATACATGTCGTTTTGTCTCCTTTGTATTACTCTAAATTTTTAATTTTTATTATATCATTATTTTCGCAAATGTCAAACGCATCTCTGAGGATAAAAACCAATATCCTTTTACTCCTTAAAATGAAATAATCCGCCACTTTTTGTGTCAGCAGCTATGTGATTTCGGCAATAAAAACCCGACCCGTTTGTGAAATCAGAGATTGCGAATATTGTGACTCAGCAACAGGCGGCGGTATTTTTCCTTCATACGGGAAAAGCACTCTTTTATGGTAATATTTAATAAGAAAGCGAAAGACATCACAGGACTTGAAAATGCCGCGCTTCAACTCATTATCAGTTTTTTGACGGCAGCTTTTTTTGTCGGATCCAAGCAGGGTTTTGCAATAAACATTCCTCAGTCGAGTATTCTTCCAATCTTTATTCTCGGACTGCTTAATACGGGCATCGGGTGTTATTTTTACTTTTCCTCTATCAGAAAACTCCCCGTACAGACAGTCGCTGTCTGTGGATATTTAGAGCCTATTTCTGCGGTACTGTTTTCAGTTTTTCTCTTAAAAGAAATAATGCAGCCTTTACAAATTATGGGCGCTATCCTGATTCTGGGCGGAGCTGTATTCATTGATATAGTTATCAACATAGTGATGTTAAATATTTTCGTTTATTCTGAGATCATGTTCTTATTCCATATGGTTTTGTCTTCATGATAAATTACACTGCCTACAGATAACTTTTCTGCAATAGCTTTCAGTGATAATCCCGATATGTATTCATCAAAAATTTTCAAAGAGTATCCACTAGTGCGGATGTTTATAGCACAAGTGAAAACTCCGGTGATACATAATCTTATATGCACTTAGCTGAAATTCATTACCTCTTCAGAAAGAATTGGAATTGT
>JAFLUL010000036.1:0-3857 GCA_022508845.1 Oscillospiraceae bacterium
AGAATAGTTCGGGCTGCGGCGGGCAGAGAAATAATTGAAATCGGCTCAAGAAGGGCTCACGGCATTAACGCTGCGCTGAACGGAGCGAGAAGCGCATATATCGGCGGCACCTGCGCAACAACGAGCGTTGCCGCTTCAAAGCTCTTTGACATTCCCCTTTTCGGTTCAATGACCCATAGCTGGGTGCAGATGTTTGACAGCGAATATGAGGCTTTTTGCGCTTACGCCAAAGCTTATCCCGACAATTGCGTTTTGCTTATCGACACCTACGACACCATAGAAGAGGGCTTAGTTAACGCGATAAAGGCATTTAACGATGTTTTGCTTCCGATGAATAAACGTCCTAAGGGCGTTAGGATCGACAGCGGCGATCTTGCCTATCTCTCAAAAAAAATAAGACGGGTCCTCAACGAAGCCGGTTTCCCGGATTGCAATATTTATGCCTCAAACTCTCTCGATGAATACATTATAAGGGATATGCTTCACAGCGACGCGAGAGTTGACAGCTTTCTTGTTGGCGAAAGGCTTATAACCTCGGCTTCATCCCCTGTTATGGGCGGAGCTTACAAGCTCTCGGCAATTGAAAAAGACGGCAAAATAATTCCTAAAATCAAGATTTCTGAAAATGTTGCAAAAATAACAACTCCTTATCCAAAGCTCTTATGGAGGCTTTTTGACAACGAAACCGGAAAGGCCATAGCCGACGTTATAACAATGGAGGACGAGGATCTTTCAAACGAAAAAGTTTACGAGCTTTTTGACCCCGACTACACCTGGAAAAGAAAGACAGTTTCGGGGTTTGTTGCAAGGCAGCTTTTGGTTAAGATATTTGAAAACGGAGAGCTTGTTTATAAATTCCCGAAAACGGAGAAAATAAGAAGCTACTGCGCCGAACAGATAGACTCGCTCTGGGAAGAGGTTCTGCGGTTTGAATTTCCTCATAATTACTATGTTGACCTTTCAGAAAAGCTTTGGAACGCAAAGCAGAAGCTTATTGACAGCTATTTGGGAAGATAAGCCCCTCTTACGCCATCATTTTACCATAAAAGAGTTTTCTGTTTCTCCCCAAAAAAGCAAAAAAATAGATTTTATTTTACGGAGGAGGAAAAGTTTTTTCTTCCTCCTCTGTATATGAATATATCTCTATCTCTATCTCTATCTCTATCTCTATCTCTATATCTATATCTATCTCTTTCTCTATCTCTATGTAACATTGTTACGCGATGTTATAACAATGTTACGCTGTGTTATAACATTGTTACGCTGTGTTATAACATCGTTACGATCTGCTTCATAATCATAAAAAAAAGACGTTTACTTCAGCCAAATCGGCAGGTAAACGTCCTTTTTTAATTACGGATCAATAAAGATCCAATGTTTCAAGATTAACAGAAGCGCGCAGGATAAGGCGGGCGTCAGCGGCGGTTATTTTTTCCTCACCGTCAACTTCACTGGCGTTTGCTTTCCAATCGTTCGGAGTTTCAAGATTAACGGAAGCTCTGAGGGCAAAGCGAGCATCAGCCGCGGTTATTTTTCCGTCACTGTCATTGTCGCCCTTAACAACAACGGTCAGCTTGGTTCCGTCTGTTTTAACAAGAGTCATTCCGGAGCCAACATATTTGTCGTTTTCAAGCTCTGTTTCATCGGCTTTAAGTATCTTCTCAACGCACCCTGCTGCCTTAATAATTTTCTCTGCGGTGATATAGGGCGCCGCATATGCTATGCCGGAAATTTCTTTAACGATTTCGGTATCAATAGTGAGATCCGGGGTTGCAGGATCAGTCGAGGGCTCAGAGGGATTGGCAGGATCGGTTGAGGGCTCAGAGGGATTGGCAGGGTCTGTTGAAGGCTCTGAGGGATTGGCAGGGTCTGTTGAAGGCTCTGAGGGGTTGGCAGGGTCTGTTGAAGGCTCTGAGGGGTTGGCAGAATCTGTTGAAGGCTCTGAGGGGTTGGCAGGATCGGTGGCGGATTCAGAGCTGCGGGTTGGAACATTGGCGGAAAAAGCGCCGATAGATAAACCCGCTACGAGCAAAACTATGCTCAAGATTACAGATATTAGCTTTTGTGTTTTCATTTTGTTATCCTTCCTTTATTATTTTATACACAGAAATTTAGTTTCTGTTTGGCATAAAGAATAACATAAAAGAATCAATATTTCAATATAAAAAATAAAAAAATTTTCAATGTCCACAAATTACCACGAAACTCAAGCATTCCAATTTGCAAAAAAATGGCGTTTGCCGCCCCATAACGCTTCAGCAAACGCCCTTAATTCTATCAATACAGATTCAATGTTTCAAGCTTTACCGCTGCACGGAGAATCAGCCGAGCGTCAGCGGCGGTTATATCTGCCTTTGATGAGTCAACGAGACTTGCGTTTTTCTGCCAGTTATTCGGTTTTTCAAGACCGACGGCAGTTCTGAGAGCCAAACGCGCATCAGAGGCGGTTATCTCGCCGTTTCCGTCATTATCGCCCTTAACAATTATCGTTATTTTTGTTCCGTCCGACTTAACAAGCGTCATACCCGAACCAACCTTTTCTTTATTGCCAAGCTCCTTGCCGTCGGCTTTCAGTATCTTCGCGCCGGTTCCGGCAGCCATTATAACGTCAACTGCAGTGAGATTAGGAACAGTATAAACAGAATCGTCTTTCTCTTTGACTGTATTTGTGTCTATAACGCTTCCTGTAAGCTTTGGTATGGTCTCAAGCTTTATCTTTTCGCAAACCGTGCAAGTATAGGTTTTAACACCTTTGCTTGTTTTTGTTGGTTCTTTTGTTACAACACCGTCATCCCATTTATGATCGTTTATTTTCGCTAACGATTCGGTCTTTGTTGCTCCGCAAGCCGTGCAGGTGTAAGTTTTAACGCCAACGGCCGCGCAGGTTGCTGCCTTTGTCACAGTGCCTTTGTTCCAGGTGTGGGTATGATTATAATGAATAGTTATATTTTCATAGCAATCACCATCTAGGGAATAGTGATCAATTTCAATTTCGTCCTCACTTCCGGAGCAATATACATCAGTTAGATTTATACAGTCGAAAAACACACCCCAATCTATACTTTTAACACTTTCAGGGATATATACCGAAGCAAGATCAGTACAGCCGGAAAAAGCAAAATATCCTATTCTCGTTACGCTGCCGTCAGAAGGGATAAGACTATTTTTACAACCGGAAATCAAAGCTTTAGATTTTGTATGTATCAAACAGTTTCCCTCTGAGTGATATACGCTGTTGCCGGAGGAAACTGATATGGCGGTAAGAGAAGAACAATAGGAAAATGCTCCCAAACCTATGCAGGTGACACTATCCGGGATATTCACCGAGGTAAGCAAGGAACAGCCTGAAAAAGCGTCCCAACCTATACTTGTGACACTATTCGGGATATTTAACGCAGTAAATGATCTACAACCGGAAAATGCCGCCTCGCCTATGCTCGTGACGCCATCCGGGATATTCACCGAGGTAAGGGATAAACATCCTGAAAATGCCCTCTCGCCTATGCTCATGACGCTATCCGGGATATTCACCGAGGTAAGTGAGGTACATAAGTAAAATGCCCAATCGCCTATGCTCGTTACACTATCCGGGATATTCACCGAGGTAAGCGAGGTACGTCCGTAAAACGCAAAAGCCGCAATTCCTTTTGTGCCCTCTTTTAATATAATTGAAGTATTCTCCGGCATTTTTCCTTTATAACTATATGCCACCTTACCCGCATACACCAAACCATCAGGTTGTAAATCATACCAAGCAGTGCCTCTAAATGCCGCATAGCCTATGCTCGTGACACTGTCAGGGATATTCACCGAGGTAAGCGAGGAACAGTCTTCAAACGCAGACTCACCTATGCTCT
>JAFLUL010000036.1:3957-13116 GCA_022508845.1 Oscillospiraceae bacterium
GCAGACTCACCTATGCTCTTGACGCCCTCCGGAATATTCACCGAGGTAAGCGAGGTACATCCGTAAAACGCATAATCCGCAATTTCTTTTGTATCTTCTTTTAATATAATTGACGTATTTTCCGGCATTTCTCCTTTATACGAATATGCAACATTTCCGAAATAAACCAAACCCTCCGGCTGTGCATTATACCACGAGGAAAACCAAGGGGTAGAATCTAACGCACCATTGCCTATACTTGTGACACTGTCAGGGATATTTACAGAGGCAAGTGAGTGACAGAATAAAAACGCATATTCACCTATGCTCTTGACGCTGTCCGGGATATTCACCGACGTAAGTGAGGTACATAAGTAAAATGCTTCACTGCCTATACTGGTGACGCTGTCCGGGATATTCACCGACGTAAGTAAGGTACATCTAAAAAACGCCCATCCGCCTATGCTCGTGACACCGCTTTCAATAATAACGCTCTTTATTCTTGAATTATCTGCAAAAGGAGACCAAGGAGGAATAAAAAAGAAACTATCCATAAAATTTAAGCCAAATGAAAAATCATAATCATACATTTCCCCTGTGCCGGATATAGTAAGCGTGCCTTCGCTGTCGAGCGTCCAAGTGACATTATCACCACATTCGCCGGAGTCAACAATTTCTGCGCCGAATACGGGCAAGGCACCGAGGGGCACAACCGATATGAGCATAATAATGCTCAAAAGAACAGATAAAAATTTTCGTGTTTTCATAAAATACCTTCCTCTTCTTTTTTTTACAAAATAAAAAATGCGCCCTCAAAAACGAAGACGCATAAAAAATGCCTTTCCCCGCTTTTGTTGCCACACAAAAATCAAATCTATGAATGATACATAAATGAGGATAGAGAAAGCACTTTTTTAAAATACTTTCCTCAAAAAGTGAAAATCATTCATAAACAATGATATATTTAATTTTTGTGTGGCACATAAAGCATACCATATAAAAAATGATAATTCAAGGAAAAAATTAAGAAATTCGTTTTTATTACTTGGGTTCTGATCGATGTTTTTCTCAGAATAGCCCCCAGAGCCGCTGTAACATATAATTTGCGTTATATTTATCTTAACAAAATTACAAGTGTCATAAAATGCCGCCATACCGCTGCTGATTCCGGCTTACTGCAAAAAAAGGACGTTTGCAGTCCCATTAAGCTTCAGCAAACGCCGTGAATTTTTTATGGGTTAATAAAGTATTCCTTTTGCAATCACTCCGCCACTTCAAAAAGCTGCTCCTGTGCTATATCCTCTTCGCAATAAAATTCAGCTTCAACGCTATACTTTGAGTCTACGCTTGAAACTAAGGTTCTATCCGCAACAAAGGTATCTCCCAGGGTTCCGAACGCCGTACAGGCGAGATCGGTTATGCATATGAGCTTTGCTCTTGTTTCGGAGAGCTTTACGGATTCCTCCGAAAACTCAGTTTGTCTTGTTCTCAGAATTCCGATCGGAAAAATGCTTGAGGGTGTGCTTAAATATGTTGCGGATGAAGCGCTCCCCTTCTGCGGCGGAAACACAAGCCCGAAAAAATACAGGGATTTTGAATCTTTCATCCGCTCAGGTCTTTTAACGCTTACATTCAGCGCGGTTTGACAGCTGAAGGTGTTTTTTGTTCTTGCCATTATAATAGCCTGCGCCCGGAGAAGCCTTGTTGAACCGTCGCTCAGTTCCTGTATTCCGCCGGCAAGAAGCTCGCCTTTTATAACGGCGTCGCCCGCCTTAACATATTCCACCCCCGCAAGAATATCCGCCGAAATAACTTCGCCGTCCTTCCCGGCAATGACATTGCCATAGGTTTTAAGGTCTGTCATTTCAGGCGGCAAAACTCTCTCAAAAACCTCGATATACAGCTTGCTGCCTATAAGATTTGCCGTTACCCGCATAATTAGCGGGCTGAGATTTTCCGCCATAAGCTCAATCTCATTGCAATCTATATTTACAAGAAAAACGCCCTTTTTAACTCCGCAGGAATCAAGAAACAGGCTGAAATCGTCCTCTTTAATGTTTTGAAGCCCGGAAACTTCAACGCTCCAAAGCACCCCTGAAAAGACCTGAATTATAACTGCTGCAAGGAGTATGCCTACAGGCAGACCTATTCTTGTTTTATATTTATTAAAAAGAGCAGGCAGACCTGTTTTTTTTGTTATTTCCAGCGTCATCCCCGACATATCGGCGGCTTTCAGAACCCTTTTATATTCCGAATATTTAACGGCTGCCAAAACCCTGTCGCCGGAAACAAATATATCAAAAAGCCTTGCTCCCTGCCCTCTGCACGCATTTATAAAAAGCTCTGAAAAGCCCTCAGCCGCGGTAAAACATATCCTGCCCTCAAAAAACCTTTTCATATCACTCAGCAGCAAGTTTTTTCCCTCCCCATAAAAAGCTTATTCCGTCAATTTTTCCGGCAACAATAGTTTCTTCCTCCGAAAAAAGCTTAACGGATAAATCCGATCCTCTTATATCAACGCTCATATAGCTGCAATCTATTCCTATTTCGTTTTCCGAACAAAGGCTGATATGCTGCGCGCCCTTAATGCTCATATCTCCCGAGGAATTGAGCTGCAGCAAAAAGCTCTCAAATGATTCTATATGAATATCTCTTCCGATACTGTCCGCTAAAAGGCGGAGGCTGTTAGATTTTTTTTCTTTCAATTTTTTCTACCTCCGGTAGATAATTATGCCGCGGCGGTATTTTTTATAACGAAAAACGCATATATTTTCGGTATGAGAAAGCTTAAGTTACCAAAGAAAAACGGAATTATTTTTTTCGCAGCTTTTTTTATTTATATTGCCGCGTTTATATTTAATAACAGCGTTAAACAGGGGGCGGTAAACGGGATAGGCATTTGCCTTAACAGCATTGTTCCGTCGCTTTTTCCTATGCTGATCATTTCATCGTTTTTAACAAACGTTGGTATACCGCAAAAAATCAAAAGAATAATTTTTTATCCTATAAAAAAAATCATCGGCGTTAGCGAAAACGCGGCTGAGAGCTTTATTTTCGGCTCTACGGCGGGATATCCAGTTGGAGTTAAAACTGCATATTCTCTATATAAGCAAAAGAAGCTGAGCCTTCAGGACGCTCAAAGGAGCGCTCTTATAAACGTTAATCCGGGGATAGCATTTTCGGTTATCGTTAGCGGGAAAGTTTTTTTCGGTTCCTCGCTTTCGGGCATAACTCTTTATTTATCCGTAACAGCGGCAAATTTTTTAACGGGAATACTGCTGAAAAAAAGAAAAAACGCAGACACATCAAAAACAGTTTTTGAAGAAAACTCTATGGATGCTTCTCTTTGCCTTATAAACGCCGTTTCTTCTTCCGTTAAGGGCATCGCTTCAATTTGCGCTTGGATAACGGCATTTTCGGCTTTTTCTGCTCCGCTCGGAGAGATGATAAAAATGCCATATATAAAGATTTTTCTCGAAGTGACATCAGCCTCAGCTCTTTGCGCCGAAAATGGACTTTTGCCTCTATGCGCGCTTGCAATGGGCTTTGGCGGACTATGCGTTTTTTTCCAGCTTATGCCGGAAATTAAGGATTTGAAAATTTCTCCCGTAAAGTATCTTTTTTATCGGCTGGTTTCGGGGATCATCTCGTTCATCATTGAGAGCATAATAATAAATTTTATTCCTGTTCAAACAACGGTTTTTTCGCCGGATGAAGCAATTGTCAGGTTCAATTCGGTTTCTGTTTCAGGAAGCTTAGCTCTCATTTTTTTATGCTCTGTTTTCATGCTTTCAATTTACAGTAACTATGAAACAAACACTTGCCATACAAAAATTAATATGCTAAAATAACAGAGAAACGGCATCGCCGCCCTACAGGGCAAGATTTCGGCGGGCGTTAAAATGAATCGGGGACGGCTGAAATGGCAAAAAAGCTATATGGGAAAGATATTGAACCGAAGTGTGCCTACTGCGCTTTCGGAGAATCAACACAGGATGAAAAAACGGTTCTATGTCAAAAAAAAGGGATTTCAGAGCCTGACGGGGCCTGCAAAAAGTTTAAATATGATCCGCTTAAACGCAGCCCGCGAAAAAAACCTCAGCTTCCGGAATACTGCGCAGAAGATTTTAGCTTATAGGTGAAAAAAATATGGATATAAAAGAGCTTCTTTCAAAAATACATATTGCCTCAGGACTTGACCCGGACTTCAGATTGGCGGCAAACGCAGGAGAGCTGAAAGACGGAAAAACAATGCTGAATCTTAAGCGCTTTTCCGAAAAGCACTCCTTAGAGGGCGAAATCGCAGCAAAGCTTTTTTGCCTTAATTCCGGAGATAAAAACATCGGCTTTAATATCGGAGCGGAAATTCTGCGCGATTGCTACGGCAAAGTTAACTATTTTGTAGCTCCCGTTTTTAATGCAGACATATTCAATTCAACAGCCGCCATATTAAAGGCATACAGAAAAGACATCAGGATTACGGCAGTTTGCTCCGGGAGCCTTCCGGACGGAACCGACCTTTCGGTTATAGACGAAACGATGAATATATCCGAAGCGGACGCAAACATTTACAAAACCGAGATTTCAAACACGGAACAGATTTCTATCGGCAGTTTATCCGCGTCCGCTGTCAAGGCCGCTATGGATATCTCGAAAAAAATCTGCGACAAGCACGCGAGAATAGTTGTTTTGTTTCCTGACGCAGAAAAATAAAGAGCCGTTATTTTTATAAATATCAAAACAGAAAAACCTCTCTTGTAATTTAAACAAGAGAGGCTTTTTTCATTAGCGAGATAGTTTTGTTTACTACATTTCCCGTTTACTAAATAATTTAACTGACAGACGCCAGGAAAGGAAGTAAATTCCAACTCCAACTATACCGAGCGCGGCAAAAACCGTATTTACACCAAATTCAGCTTGTTTCTCCCCTCTGATAACATTGGCTGCAAAAAAGCTTGCGGCGCACAATACGCCTATCATAACATAATAAGCGATCCGGCCTTTTTCCACTCCCATCTTAAAAACAAAAGGAAGCGGGATTGAAGATGAGAGAGTTGCTAAAGCCAGCATTACTGATATAAATACAGCAAAATCCTTAAATTCAAAGCTTCCGTTTAGGGTCATTTTTATTCCCTGCGCTATTCCCGTTAAGGCAATCAACGCAAGCTGGGATAAAATGCCGATCAGGTATTTAGCGGAAACTATCTGTTTTTTAGTGTAAGGCATTGTGCAACTATAGCGAAGCCAGTTGCTGCGCTCATCGTAGCTAAGCAGATTAACCGGAATAACTCCGCAGAGCATACAAGGATAAAACAATAAAAATAAATTAGTTTCGGCAACAACCGACACCGCGATCAAAATGGCGGCAATAACAAGATAAGCCCTGCAATATTTTTTTATCATATACCAATCTTTCAAGAGAAGCCCTTTCATTTTATCCTGCCTCCTTTACCATAAATACAAACAATTCTTCAATGCTGATAGGACAAATATTTATCGAAGCGGGAACTTTGCTTCTGAGCACCATAGCCTTAGCTCCATAGGGATTTTCTTTTTTAAATCTGACTGCTCCTTCCGGAAGACTTTGCAGCGCTTCTGCGGTACAATGGATCAGACCGTATTCAGACAACAGTTTATCCTTTTCTTCGCAGAGCAGGAGCTTTCCTTTATGCAGAAAAGCAATGTAATCGCACAGCTTTTCAAGGTCGCTTACAATATGCGAGGATATAAGGATAGAATGGTTTTCATCCCTTGTAAAATCATTAAACATTTCAACCACCTCATCACGAACAACGGGATCAAGCCCGCTTGTTGCTTCATCAAGGATCAAAAGCTTACTGTTATGTGACATTGCTATGGCAGTTCCCAGCTTCATCTTCATTCCGCGCGAAAAATCCTTAAACTGCTTATTTTCCGGAATTGACAGCTTATTTATAAGACGGCGAAACTCATTCTCATCCCAGCTCCTGAAGGTGTTTTTCATAATCTTTTCAACCTGTTTTACAGTAAGACATTCGGGTATCCCAACTTCGTCCATAACAACTCCCACTTCCTCTTTGGTGAGTTCAATTTTGCATTCATGGCTTCTCCCGAGAATAGTTATACTGCCGCTGTCTTTTCGAATCATATTAAGAATGAGCCTAACGGTTGTGCTCTTGCCTGCGCCGTTCTCGCCGATAAGCCCCATAATGCATCCGCTTGGCAAAGTAAGATTAAGATTATCCAGTTTAAAATCCGGATAAGTTTTATTAAGATTTTTAATTTCAAGCGCGTTCATTCCTGTTCCTCCAAACTGAAATTAACCATTTCAATAATATCCTGTTTTGTTAAATTGCATACAGCCGCAAGTTTAACTATTTCATCAATATTATTCTCGATCTTTTTCAGATTTTCTTCTCTGAGCAGCTCCATATTCTTCGGAGCAACATAACATCCCTTTCCGGGAAGAGTATAGATAAATCCGTCCTTTTCAAGCTCCTCATAGGCGCGCTTTGTTGTTATAAAGCTTATGCGAAGATCCTTTGCAAGTCCGCGAATGGACGGAAGCATTTCATCCTCTTTCAAGACTCCGCCGATTATCTGATTTTTAATTTGAGAATATATCTGATCATAAATCGGCGCGCCGCTTTTATTATCTATCAGTATGTTCACTTCATCACCCCTGTTAATACTGTATATATCAATTATATACAGTATTAACAGCAATGTCAACAGCTTTTTGTAGCCGGCAAAAAAAAAGACGCCGCATCCCTGCGGCGCATCTCAATTTTTTAAACTGCAAAATATGTTTTACAGCTGCAAATGTGCTGTTAAGCTGTTCTGATTAAGGATTTTTTCAAATCCCATTGATTCATAAAGATGAATAGCTGCTTCATTATGGATTTCAACTTGCAGCAGCATTTTATTGGGGCTGTTTATTTCTAAAGCCTTTGCAAGCAGCTTTCTGCCATAGCCTTTCCGGCGATACTCCTCCCTGACCCACAAATCATATATCTCATTTTCTTTATGACAGCAGGTAACATCCAAATAACCCGCAACAGTTCCGTTTTCAATTGCGATAAATGTCCGAAACCTATCTTTTGATTCAAGAATCCTGTCAGCTGTCCAATACACATCAGTTTTGTGAATTGCAGCATAGAAGGGAGCATAGGCTTCTGAGAGCAGTTCAACGCCTGTTGTGTCTGCATTAAAAGCAGGGCGGTTAAACACCATCCGTTGCTCTTCTTCATAAAACTCAGCGCCGTTTTGCTCAAGACAATGATAGAGCAGATAGTTATTTGGGTTAAAAACGAAGTCTGCGCTGTAACCTGAAAAATGCTCTTTAATATAAGAAAACGCTGCGCTGTATGCCTCTTCAAAACGGGAAAGTCCAACAAGCATTTCAAGATACCGTTCATCGCTTAAAACAAGAAATGAGAACAGACCGATAATTTCGCGGTTTTTATATATACCGATAACGGTATGATTTTCCTTATTTTCAAAAGCTTTTATCAGATTATTCTTTATCTGTTCAGCATTTGAAAGCATAGGATCAGAGAAAGAATTATCAAAGCGAAAGCCTAATACAAACGATTTGCATTCTTCAAAGGATATTTTCCGTTTTACAGCAATAATTCTTTCCATTTTATTCTCCTCATTATCTTTATATAAATGCTAATCATAGGCTGTAAGCAAATTGCAGCCCATAGCATTTATCATCAATTTCATTTTGCAAATAATCAAATCCATCATCGCGGTATATCGTAAAGCCGGCTTTTTGATGTGTTAAGAGAGAGGCAGTATTCTTTTTTCCAACACAGTCGCGAATAACAAAAGCTCCCTGCCCTTTTAGCAGATCTATCACGCTTTTAAGAAGCTCTGCGGCATAACCTTTTCTTCTGTAGTCAGGGCGTGTTTCCAAGGCTTCAATATAATAAAGTCTGTCATCAACACAATATAATCTCAAAGCGCACACCCAAACACCCGCTTGTTCTAAAACCATATACCGATTTTTGCTGTCGGCAAGGAAATCATTTTCAATATAATTTAAAAAATCACATTCAACTTTTTGAAGAGCATCAGATTTATTTGATATATCGGGATAAAAAAAATCGGTGTTCTCCATATTGCTTTCCCTATAAACATCCATCAGGCTCCTTTTTTGAATTTGGCTGAAAGAATTGATTTCAATAAGCATTTTTAATCTCCTGAATTTATAAACATAACAGATAATATGGCGGACGCACAAAACTGTGCATCCGCCGTATTTCATTTAATTACTGATCATTGCCTTCTGATTCAAAGAGCTTTTTCTTTCTGATCGGAAGAACGGCAAATATCATCATACCGGCAAATGATACGAACATCATAACTCCCCAGAGGGCTATATGGCTGTCGTCACCTGTGTTCGGGCGTTCGGGGTCGATATCCATACGGTTGACAAACGGAACAAGAGCGGTTTCGCCTTCTTTTATGGAACTTACTTCACCGGTTACCGTTACGGTGTAGCCTTCGTTATCGGTTTCAGTGATGGTGAAGCCAACGCCTGCGGGAAGGCCTTCGGCTATCTTGCTTTCGCCGTGCTTAAGGGTAAATTTGGCAACGCCCTTTTCAAAGAACATGTCGCCGTATTCACCTTCGATGGTATCGTCATCAAGAACCACGGTATAGGTGAAATCCTTGTTCGGATCGCTGTTGTTACCGGTAACTGTATTGCTAACTTTCAGACTGCCGGTGCTAGGTTTAGTTGTGGGCTCTGTTGAGGGCTCAGTTGAGGGCTCTGTGCTGGGCTCAGTTGAGGGTTCGGTGCTGGGCTCAGTTGAGGGCTCTGTGCTGGGCTCAGTTGAGGGCTCTGTGCTGGGCTCAGTTGAAGGCTCTGTGCTGGGCTCAGTTGAAGGCTCTGTGCTGGGCTCAGTTGAGGGCTCTGTGCTGGGTTCAGTTGAGGGTTCGGTGCTGGGTTCGGTTGAGGGCTCTGTGCTGGGTTCATTTTCAATAAGGGTGTTGGTTATGATCCACGCAGAGCCGTCATTCTCAACGGTCTTATTGTAGTCATCGGGAACTTCAACTTCGTCAACAGTCCATACGTGATCCTCGTCAAGACCGGCCCAAGTGTAAGTCCAGTTGTTCTCAGCGTTGAGCTTAACTTCTTCGCCGTAAGCTTCGCCGTCCATATAGAGCTGAACGCTTATCTCGGCGGGACGG
>JAFLUL010000036.1:13216-21397 GCA_022508845.1 Oscillospiraceae bacterium
GCTGAACGCTTATCTCTGCGGGACGGTTTTCTGCCTTATCGCCTTCCCATACCTTTGTTACGGTTACATCGGTAATCTTTACGTTGGTTATTGTCCAGGCAAAACCGTCGTTTGAAGCGGTCTTGCGATATCCGGCAGGAACTTCAACTTCGTCAACTGTCCAAACGTGGTCTTCGTCAAGGCCGGTCCAGGTATAAGTCCATTCATTTTCAGCGTTGAGCTTGACTTCTTCGCCGTAGGCTTCGCCGTCCATATAGAGCTGAACGCTTATCTCTGCGGGACGGTTTTCTGCCTTATCGCCTTCCCATACTTTCTCTACAGAAATGTCGGTTATCTTTACGTTGGTTATTGTCCAGTTGTTATCAGCGTCAATATAGCTCACACGGTAGCCGTCGGGTACGCTGATTTCTTCAACTGTCCAAACGTGATCTTCGTCAAGATCTTTCCAGGTGTAAGTCCAATTGTTTGCGGAGTTCAGCTTTACTTCTTCGCCGAAGGCGGCGCCGTCTTTATAAAGCTGAACGCTTATCTCTGCAGGACGGTTCGCTTCCTTATCGCCTTCCCAAACCTTTGTTACGGTTACATCGGTAATCTTTGTGTTGGTAATTGTCCAGGCGTTTTCTTTGCTTTCATAGCTTACTCTGTATCCGTCGGGAACAATAAGCTCTTCAACAGTCCAAACGTGGGCTGCATCAAGACCGGTCCATTCATATTTCCAAGCGTTTGCTTCATTCAGCTTAACGGAAGAACCGAATACATTTCCATCCTGATAGAGCTGAACGATTATTTCTTCGGGACGGTTTTCTGCCTTATCGCCGCTCCAAACTTTTTGAACAGTTATATCGGTTATCTTGGTGTTTGTTACGGTCCAGTCATTTCCGGAATTCATATAGCTGACACGATAGCCGTCCGGTACGCTTACTTCTTTTACAGTCCATTCGTGGGATTCTTCAAGATCATCCCAGGTGTAGGTCCAGCTGTTAGATTCGTTAAGCTCAACCGCTTCGCCATAGGCGGCGCCGTCCTGATAGAGCTGAACGCTTATTTCGGCCGGACGGGTGTCTTCGTTGTCGCCGTCCCAAGCCTTTGTTACTGTTATGTCGATCAGTTTTATATTGCTGAATGCGGCAAGCTTAGGATTATTATCTTCAATTTTTCCTGTTTCGCCTGTGCTTACGGTCTTATAACCTTCGGCAGTTTCTTCCTCAACCTTATAGGTTATGCCTGCGGGAAGATCCTCTGCGGTTATGGATTGACCGTGGGTCAGAGTAAAGTTTGCGATGCCGTTAACGAATTCCATATTGCCGTATTTGCCGTTTATGGACGTATCCGACAAGGTAACGATAAATGAAAACTCTTCATCGGGGTCAACATTTTTCGCAAGAACGGTTTTGCTTACGGTTAAATCGCCCTGATTGCGGTTGTTTACAAATACAGAAAGCTTTGTATCGTTCTTGGTGATTTCGCCTGTTGTGCCGGTGCTGGTTACAGTGTAACCTTCAACGGTTTCCTCTTTAACCTTATATGTTATGCCGGTGGGCAGCTCTCTCGCGGTCTTGGTTTGACCGTGGCGCAAGGTAAAGTTTGCAACGCCTTCGTTAAAATACATATCACCATACTGGCCGGTTATTGAAGTGTCGCTCAAAGTGACTGTGAACGCAAAGTCTCTTTCCTTTTCGCCGTCACGTCCGTCAACCATCTTTGTTACGGAGAGGGCACCGTTATCACGGGTATTAACAAATTCTACGGTTATAGATTCATCCTTCTTGATGGTTCCGCTTGAATTCTTGCTGTCGGTTGTGTAGCCGTTAACTGCTTTTTCAAATACCGAATAGGTCATACCGGCAGGAAGATCTTTAGCGGTAACGCTCTGACCGTGGTGAAGGGTGAAGTCAGCAACACCTTCATTAAATTCCATCTCGCCGTATTTGCCGGTTATGGAAGTGTCGCCCAGGGTTACGGTGAATTCAAACTCCATTTCCTTGTCGGCGCCGCGTCCGTCAACAACCTTGCTTACCGTTAAATCGCCGACTTCGGGCTTGGAAACAGCATAGAGATGATAGGTGTAGGGCGCGTCGGCCTCGTAGGGAGAAACATCTCCCTCTTTATAAGCATATATGGTGTTTTCGCTGCCGTATTGATCGCCCTCGATAATATACCAAACGGGGGCTGTTCCATCCTGCGGCCAAAGAACCTTGAAATACTCTTCGTTTTCTTCGTCCTGCATAGACCAGCTTGTGCTGATAAGGCTATAACCCTCTTCAACAAGCTCTGCGGGAGATTTGGCAACGGAGAACTTATGGGGATATTCATAAAAACGATAGGAGAATACTTGCGCTTCGTGGTGAACATTCTCCCAGAACGTTTCATCACTACTGTAAGGACTTCCGTCTTCTTTATAAATATTAAGAAGATCCTTGTTATTATTCTTGTCTACAACATTTTCTACAATGGCGCTGTCGGCCTTGAACTTTTCGTCGGTTCCGGGAGTTGTGTAGTAGCCGGGGTCAGTCCAGTCGTCTTCCTCGATCAGCTCGCCGTCAAGATAATATTTAACGTTATACTTGGTTGAAACATAAACCTTAATGGTTGAACCGCCCTCAACGTTATCAAGTCTTCCGCCGTGATCGGTCATCCAGTTCAGCTTATACCAAAGATTCTCCTGGCTTCCGCCCTGCTTTGCAATAACGCCGTCCAGAACAAAGTGTCCGAGCTGGTCATAGGCAGGGAAAGTAAGCTTGCTTATATCCTCAAGATCCTCTACCTTATAATCAGTCATATACTGATACAGCGGCTCTCTGGAGAGATACTTAAATTTATCGTCATCTTCGCCGTAGAAATCTTCTGCGGCAATTTTTTCAACAAGGTCATCCCAGATGAACTTGAGGTTTACGTCAACAGTGTTATCGTTATGATAGCTGAAATACATCGGAGAGCTTTCTTTCCAAAGAACTCCATCCTTATAAATTTCAACGTTTACGCTTCCAAGCCATCTTTCTCTGGTGAGATCTTTATAACCGGTCTCGGTTTGAAGCTCTTTCCAGTCGGAAACACCGAGAATATCCTTACCGTCCTCAGACGCGGTTACAACCGAATCGAAGCCGCGAACTGCATAAACGGGATAAAGGTTAAGCTCTTCCTGATCGCCCACGAGATAGTCGGTTAAATCTATATTGCTGAGATAATCCGGATTGCAATCGCCGAGGAGCTCATATTTTTCAATAATTTCTTTCTTGAGCTGATAGGATTTTTCGTTTGTGGAATCATAATCATAAATATTAACGGAATCATTGAGAGAAAGATATCCCTTTAACGTTTCATTCTTTGTCCATCCAACAAAGGTATAGAGAGTTTCGCCTTTATCGTTTGTTACACCCTTTACTTCGTCATCAGACTCTCTGAACTCTTCGCTCATATGAGCAAGGGTAAAATACTTCTGCGTTTTTACCGTGCTCATAATTTGTCCGTCCATATTGCGATATTTGACGATAAGAGGCTTATCATCGGAGATGGCATAGATTTTGATGGGAGTTGCTGAAGCAATGGAGCTTACGGTTGTAAAGCGATTGTTTTCTTTATCAATAGCAAGCCAATCGCTGCTGCCGTTTCCGCGCAGATAAATATCTCTCTGGCCGTTCTCTTTAGCATCGCCATATTCAAAACGAACCTTCTTATTGCTTGAATCAAACGGGGCATACTGCGCTCCGGTTTTTTCATCAAACTTCATAAGATTTTTAGGATACCACGACAGGTTGTTCGCTCTGATATATGCGGATTCAAACTGCGTTGCCTTTGAATTTACAACGCTGACTCCGCCATGCTCAAACTCAACACTGCTATACTTACTGCTGTCAACAATAACAACACCGTCACCATCCGGGTCAAATATGCTGAAGCTCTTAATCCAACCTGCGCTTAATGAGCTTGTTGCACTTATAAGATAGCTATCTTCTTTTCCGGTTGCAGGATCGGGAACGGAGATAACAAATTTGGTTACCTCATTGAGCTTGGATAAATCTGTCAAGCGGTAATAGGTGCTGTATACCTGGCTTATGGGAGGACCGTAAATGCGAACAGAAACAGCATTTTCTCTGGTGCAGTTTCCGATAAACTTGGGATTCTGAGGATCGCTGTTGTCCCAGCCCAGATAACGATTATCTTCAGAGCCGTGGATCAGATACGTTGCTGAAGTGAAATCATCGGGGGTTTTCCACTCAATATCAAGGTATGCCTGTTTTGAAGAGTCAGTTGCAAACATATTGTCTCCTGACATCCAAAGATACTGATTGCCCTGACTGAGAGTTGCACGGAAAACGCTTTTATCGGATGAAGATCTGTCAGCTCTGAAGCTCCAGTTGTCAACAAGCGTCCAGGCATTTGCGCGGTTTGTTGTTATGGCGGTGGTGGTAACGCCGTTTGAATCGCTTACATTATTTCCGAGAGTTACGGGAACGGCATTATTTCCGGCGATGTCGGGTGTGATCAAAGCATAGCTCTTGCCGTCGGGGGCGGTGTAAACTATGAGCATCTCCGAGCCGACATATAAATTTACGGGAGCTTGATTTATTGGCGCATACTCAACATAGCGCGCGTCGCCCTTATCGTCATTGGGAACAGCGTCGGTCCATATCTCAAAATAATTGCTGCTTCTGCTAACATAAAAACCGTTATTGCTCGAATAACTCAGGTATCTTCCGGAATTATTGAGGGTCCAAAGACCTGAGCTTGTGTTTTGGTAAAGAGTTATCTGTCCGCCTGCAGTATTGAGCAGAGGATTAAGATTATTTGAATTTGTACCGAGCTTAAGGCGAAGACCGTTGTCTGCCTCAAACTGAACATAACCATAAGAATCGGATACTCTTCGGTTTGTCATCGTAAATACATAGTCGGCATCAGCTTCAGCCTCCAGATTATCCCCATTAGGAATAACCGTTACGCTTCGGCCGGCGCTATCACCGCTATCATCGGCGTCACCGGCTCCCAACGCATATCTGGTGTCACCGGTGTTGTAAACAATAACATAGTGCGCCCCTATCTGAATTTCCGAAAGAGATTGCATCTTATGGAACTGCAGGGTCTTTTCGTCAGTTGCACCCACTTCCGCTGCAAAGCTGCTTGCAGGTATCATACCCGCAACCATTACAAGGCAAAGCAGCAGCGAAAGGAAGCGCTTAGCATAATGCTTGTTTTTCATGTTGTGTCCTCCACATCCTTTTTTTTGCTATGGTAATCTGCGACGCGACCTCTCAACGGGGCGCCACATCTTTTCAAAACCACAAGCTTTTAATACAGTCTATAATTATATCTTTTAAAAAAAAATATTTCAATATAAAAATTTTAAAAATTTTACATTTTTAAATTTTGTAATTTTTTCACAACAAAAAGAACTGAATTTGCAATTTGCACTTTTAAGTTAGCTATATGCTTTGCAGCGAAAACGGCCCTTCATTGAAAAAAGACTTGCAAAGTAAGTCTTTTTTCTGTGCCCCCCCCAAACGGTGAATAGATTAGGGGTAAAAAACGCGAAAAGGCGCGCAGCTCTTTCGCTTGAGAAAATCCGTCATCTCCTATTCGAAGAACCTTCAAGAAAAATTGTTGAATAAATAGAGCTTTATTACAATTCCGAAAGACTTCATTCTGGAATTAACTATTCTGTTCCGAATCAGTTTTTCACTCTTTTATCTGTCCGAAAGTCTTGACAAGTTTCATACAAAACAAAAATCCCGCCGACAAAAGTCGACAGGATTTTCAGTTTGGTGCACCCGGCGGGAGTTGAACCCGCACCCGAAGACAAGGAACTAATGTTATCGTTACTTTGGTGTAAATTGTATCAAGATATTTTATAAAAATGCTTTTTCATAATTCTCTCGTATTCTAATTTCTTCTTTTGATGTTAATTTTTTAGCTTTATTATCGCTAATCCAAGTTATAAGTTCATCAATATTTTTAGGAATTTCAAAATCATAAACAGTATCACCGAGAATATTTTCATCTAAACTATGAGAAATAGATTTGTAAAATTCAAGCAGGGATATATCGTACCGTTCATTAACTGATTTTATATTTTTTATATCTTTATTAAACATAAAATTTAAAACATCTTTTGTTTCACCATTTTCATATTTACACCATTTTCTCCACTTATGGATGGGAAAATGAGATAAATCATAATTAACATGGAAATAAAACCTAATTTCTGGATAAAAATTCATATCGGAAGTATCATAATATAAATAACTCATCGCTTCACAAAATATTTGCTCTACATTCTCTTTTGATATTTCAAATGTATAAGTTCTATTTATCTGATCATACTTTGCGCTATAATTGTAATCACATAAATACACATATTCATTATCACCACTACGATCATGAAAAACAACCATAAGAAACAAATCAGCACTCGAATTTTTTATATCTGAACCTTGCTCTAAAATTACATAAGATTCTGAGTTCTCAACATATTGCATTGAAAAATCTGCACTTATACCCGTTACTAAATCAATTAGTCCTATCAATAAACTAAATAATGGCACTATCACTAATATAAAAAAACTTTTGCCCCATTCTTTTTTCTTCGTTTTCACTGTTGTTTTCTCCTTATCAGTATCATAACAATAGCTACTTTCAGTGTTTTCTAATGTTTGATACATGATTGATTCTAATAAATCATTATAATTTTTTGAACTCATAAAGCATCCTCATCACATATCAAATAAATCAAATTTCTTTATTTTTTAATTGTTCATTATTCAATTTTACTTATTAGGTTTCAGTATAAAGCATAAAATTATCAATAATATCCATAGTATCTTTATTTAGATGTACGTGCAATAAAGAATTTGTAATTGCTTTATACAAGCAATTCAATTTATCATTTAATGTCGGGTTACTTAATGCACTACTATATAATTCACTAGCTTTATTATCTTTTATAGCATACATTTCGAATATTATATTATTCTCTATTTCAATTGATGATGCTTTTTTTACAGGAACAAATAGAATCGAAGTTTCATTAAAATCATATGAATAATAATATTCTGTTGGTTCGACTGTTTCGTTAACACAAAATAAAGACTTAAATTCACCACGATATTTATTATTACTTAATGCATTAGTAATTGGTTGACTTAACGGGTGGAGATGTCTATCGTTTGTATTCGAATCAATAGGCTCCTCAAATTCTTGTGAAGAATGTTTATTCCAAACTATTTTATCTTCATAAGTCTTCTTTAATAATCGATCTAAAAAATTTAACAATTTAATTTCAGAAGGTGTTAATTCAGATAAATCACAACTAATCAGTGTATTTATATCAATCTCTAAATAATTGGCAATTAATACTATAAATTCAATACTCGGAGTAGTATTTTTTTCGTCTTTCATCAACTTGGAAAGATATCCTTTGCTAACACGACCCACCTCTTCAATTTTACCAATTTTTTCTTTTCGTCGTTTTGCTAGAAGGTATATATTATTTATACAAATTGTTTTGTTAAAATTAGTCATATATAAGCCTCCTTATACATATTATAATGTTAAAGAAATTCAAAGTCAATACAAAATAGGACTTTTTTCCAATTATTTTTTTTATTTTACAATTTCTCCAATAATGTTATATATTTATTGAAGGTCGTAGCATCACACTCATACATTTTTTGAAAGTTTTTGTCTGTTCAATTAGATGAAATTATAATTTGTTTTTGTATCTGATCTCTAGTCGCTATTATGTAATTGCTAGAAGCATACGAAGCTTTGTTTTTATAATTATATAGTGCTAAAAAAAGAAATTGTTACAAAAATTTTGGAAAAAAGTCCAATTTGTTTATAATAACTCAATATAATAAGCATACAACTGTCATAACAATTTAAGGTGTATCTTATAATTAAACTAGCTCAATAAAGTCACAAACAGAAAATCATCACCAGATATCACAAAAGATATTTATAAATGCTGATATATCGGATTTGAGCCAATTGAAGCACACAAATATACGCAAAAGAGGGCAATTCGTAGTAAATTGTCCTCTTGCCGTCTGTTAACTGTGTTTTTGATTCAAACAACGATTTTTTCTATAAAAAATTCGTGCGATTTTTATTTTTTAGATTGCACTCGTACAAAAATCCAATTGTAATATTAAAAAATTTTTCTTTAATATATACCGGTAATTCCGTTTG
>JAFLUL010000037.1 GCA_022508845.1 Oscillospiraceae bacterium
CCCCCCCTGCCCCCTCAATCATGAGGGGGTTTTGGTTTGTACAAATTTATGATAAAATATGAGCATGAACATTTTTCAACAAATCTTTACTGACCATTACGAATACATTCAGTATGTCATCAAACCTCGACCAATCGTAATGGAAAATATTGATAAAATGATTCACTGCGGAGATTCTTCCTTCGGCGGTGCAATGTATGCTTGTGAAAAATGCGGCAAGTTCAAATTTGTCCCTTTCCGCTGCAAAAGCAGAATCTGTCCCTCCTGTGGCACTAAATATTCAATTGATCGTACGAACGCCATGTCCTTTAAGCTCATCAAGGTTCAACACCGTCATTGTGTTTTCACCATTGACTCCCAACTTCGCTCTTTCTTTCTGCAAAACCGCAACTTACTTAACCTTCTCTTTGATGCTGTCCGCTCTACAGTTTTGCGTTTGTTTCACAATATGAACAAATCCGAGTCTTTCACCCCGGGATTTATCTGTGTGCTTCACACCTTCGGTAGAGATTTAAAATGGAATCCACACATTCACTGTCTTATCTCCGAAGGCGGGTTCGGTAATTCTCGCAATTGGCGTAAAGTCGCTCATTTCAACTACAAGTTCCTTCGCAATGCTTTTCGCACCATTCTTCTTAATTTGATGCTGAATGAGCTTGGTCCTTCCTTTAAGCCTGTCATTTCAAAATGCTATCGTGAACATAAGGAAGGATTTTATGTTTATGCTAAACCTAATAAGTGCAATCCTAAAGATGTCATTAAATACATCGGTCGTTATCTCGGCAGAACTGTAATCGCAACTTCCAGAATCGATAATTACGATGGTGAAAATGTTACCTTTCACTACAATCGACATGAAGACGACAAACTTATCTCTGAAACAATTCCTGCTGTTGATTTTATCGATCGCATCATTCGCCACGTTCCCGACAAACATTTCAAAATGGTTCGATACTATGGGTTGTATGCAAAACCAAAGGAGAGCGTAAAACATTTCAATTTTGCCATCCCTCCTGATCGTAAAAAGTTTATTCTCAACATTTCAAAATGGAGAATGTCTATTGGTTTCACTTTCGGTTATGATCCCCTTAAATGTCCTTGCTGTGGCAATTTGATGTCGTTACTGGAAATTTATCACAATCACAAAAGAGTTCCTCTCGAAGATTTTTTCTGTAAGGCGATTGAAAAATATCGACTCCATAATCCCGATGCTCTATTCCCTTTCGCTTCCATTTATGCTACACTATCTAAAAAAGGAGTGTAGCTTATGACTAAACAGCAAATCGAGGAACTCAGACAACAATATATTAAAAATCCGCCTGATGGTATGTCTAAAAAAGATATTCTCAATATGTCTGATGACGACCTTCTTGATATGGACTATTTCCTGCACGAGGACGAAGATGACATCTTTGACGAGGGCGGGTTCTTCTTCTTTTGATTCCTTTTCTCTCTTCTCTTTTGCCTGCTATCTTGCAGGCTTTTTTTATTCTTCCTTTTCAGAGAAATTTCCTATAAAGCAAGAAAGCGGCTGCGCCGCACGCCTGTGGCGTGTCCGCTTTCGATTACGCCATCGCCGTTGCCCGCAGGGCAAATTTCGGCGGGCGTTAAAATCTTTTTATTTAATAGGAAACGAGAAGTTTCCTATTAAATAAAAAAACGCATACCTCTGCCCACAAGCAGAGGTATGTTTATTATCATTGATTAAAACAGGAAGAGGATGTAAAAAAAATGACAATACTTTCTGACATAGACGGTGTTATCAAACACTATGACAAGCTGATTGACGAAAATAACGATTCTGTTCACGATCCCGAGCCATTGCGGGATTATATGAACAAATGGGATGGACCCGCTTTTATCGAACAGATGCAGCTAAACCGCAGCAAATCCGTTCTTGAAATCGGAGTTGGAACAGGCAGACTGGCTATTAGGGTTGCGCCTTTGTGCGGCGAGTTCTGCGGAATTGACATTTCTCCTAAAACCGTCGACAGAGCCAAAGAAAATCTTGCAGATTATTCAAACGTTAAGCTTATTTGCGCCGAATTCCTCTCTTATGAATTCGCAGACACTTTTGACTTAGTATATTCTTCACTTACCTTTATGCATATTGCAGATAAACAGAAGGCTATAGAAAAAATTGCAGGGCTTTTGAATGATGAAGGAAGATTTGTTCTTTCAATTGATAAAAATCCGAGCGAATTTATCAATACCGGAACCCGTAAGGTAAAAATATATCCCGACAATGCCGATGTTACAGCAAAACACATCGAAACCGCGGGACTTACTATTATAAATCAATTTGATACCGAGTTTGCAGCGATATTTGTTGCAAAAAATATAGAAAGAAAATAATATCAATTATCTGAAACTCATCAATGCGGTTATTATTCCATTGAACATTTTATATGATTGGCCAAAATTTGCAATGCTTTATCGGAGGGATTCGAGCCATTGATGATAAAATCCGCGCGCCATTTAGACGGTTCAACATATTCATCGTGTCGATATCGAACGAGATCTAAATACACTTCAGCGATTTGATCAAAGGTCAAGCCCCATTGCATATTCCTTTTTAATCGCCGAACGATCCGTTCATCCGCACGGCAATCAACAAACAAACGCAAATCAAGCTGTTCAAGAATTTCATTGTCCCACAATGTCAATAGCCCCTCAACAATAACCACCCGGATCTGTCCGTCGCTAAGGATATTTGCCAAATCCCTTTTGAGTTCATTCAGATTAAAGGAAGAGGGATGATTATCGTCCCGATACTCGCTGCCGGTTATTGGAGCCTCAACAATCAAACGCTCCTCCTCTGCCTTAAAATATGTATCCATTGATAAAATGCGGACTTCCAATCCCTCTAAAGCTGTTTGAAGCATTTTGGCAAAGGTGGATTTTCCGCCGGCACTTCCTCCCGCAATTCCAATTACATATGCTTTTTTCATTTTCATATTCCTTTCAAATTATAGAATTACAGTTTTATCTGATGCTTGAAAAACACCGAACGCATTGCGTTCGGTGTTTTCTTAGAAATATCAATATTTATTTCTGACAGTATAAGCTGTGTGGAGGATTTCGTGCGCCTTGTGTGAAAGAGGTTCACCGAAATATTCATCGTAGATAGCCTTGATATCGGGATTTTCGTGGCTCTTTCTAACGGGAAGAGACTGATCGTCCTTATAAAGGGCTTCCCCGCGAACTTTTCTTACATCCGTATAGTTGCGAATGCGGGCGGGAACGATGGGCTGACCGCCGCCGTTTACACAGCCGCCGGGGCACGCCATAACTTCAACGAAGTCGTATTCCTTTTCGCCGTTCTTTATCATTGTGAGCAGCTTCTTAGCATTGGCAGTACCGGAGCAAACAGCAACACGGATAACGTTTCCGGCTATGGTATAGGTTGCTTCTTTAATGCCTTCGGTTCCGCGGACATCTGTAAACTCAAGTTTTTCGAGAGTTTCGCCGGTGAGGGTTTCATAAGCGGTTCTAAGAGCCGCCTCCATAACGCCGCCTGTTGCTCCGAATATTGTGCCTGCGCCTGAGCCAAGGCCGAAGGGAGCGTCATAGGTGTCGTCGGGAAGCTCGTTAAAGAGGATGCCGGCTTTCTTTATCATACGGGCAAGCTCTCTGACAGTGAGAACAACGTCGATATCGGGAAGTCCTTTAACGGCGGTGTGGTCAAGACGCTCGGCCTCAAACTTCTTTGCAGTGCAGGGCATTACGGAAACAACGAAGATATCCTTGGGATCAATGCCCATTTTCTCGGCATAATAGGTCTTTGCAACCGCGCCGAACATTCCCTGCGGGGATTTGCAGGATGAAAGGTTGGGTATAAACTCGGGGAAATATGTTTCGCAGAACTTTATCCATCCGGGTGAACATGAGGTTATCTGCGGAAGATTATCCTTGTTTACATATCTCTGAATAAACTCATTTGCCTCTTCCATAATTGTGAGATCGGCGGTGAAGTTGGTGTCAAATACCTTATCAAATCCGAGAGCTCTGAGAGAAGCAACAAGCTTGCCGGTTACTATGGAGCCCATGGGCATACCGAATTCTTCACCGAGACCAACTCTTACCGAGGGAGCTGTTTGAACAATAACGTGCTTTGAAGGGTCATTAAGGGCGGCAACGACCTTATCGGTGTCGTCACGCTCACTTAAAGCGCCTGTGGGACAGGCAACGATGCACTGGCCGCAGGAAATACACGCAGCGTCAGCAAGGGGCTTTTCCATAACGCAGCCGATATGGGTATCAAAGCCTCTGGCGTTTGCGCCTATAACGCCAACACCCTGGTTTACGTTACAAACGGCCGAGCAGCGGCGGCAAAGGATGCATTTTTCGTTGTCGCGATACATATGCGAAGCGGAAGCATCTATTTCATAGCTGCTGGTTTCGCCCTTAAAGGCGTTTTCATTTTCAATGCCGTAGTCGTGGCAGAGCTTCTGCAATTCACAGGAGCCGGAGCGCACGCACGAAAGACACTCTTTTTTATGGTCGGAGAGAATCAGCTTTAAGGTGGTTTTTCTGGATTCAACCACCGCGGGGCTGTTCGTTAAAATCTCCATACCCTCGTTTACAGGGTATACGCAAGCAGCAACAAGGCTTCTTGCGCCCTTGACTTCAACAACGCAGATACGGCAAGCGCCTATCTCGTTTATATCTTTCAAGTAGCAAAGAGTTGGGATCTCAATACCCACCGAACGGGCAGCGGTAAGAATGGTGCTGCCGGCCGGAACGGTATAGTCTCTGCCGTTTATTTTAATATTTACGTCTGCCATTTATCCGTTCCTCCTTATTTTTTGGAAATTGCGCCGAATTTGCACTTCTCCATACAGGCGCCGCACTTAATGCACTTTGACTTATCTATAACGTGAGGATTCTTGACCGTTCCGGAAATAGCGCCAACAGGGCAAACTCTTGAGCAGAGGGTGCAGCCCTTGCACTTATCGGGGTCAATTGAGATGGTGAGGAGGTTTTTGCAAACGCCCGCAGGACATCTCTTTTCAACAACGTGAGCTATATATTCGTCCTTAAAGAATCTATAGGTTGAAAGGACGGGATTGGGAGCTGTTTGACCGAGGCCGCAAAGAGAATTGTTTTTGATATAGTTGCTGAGGCTCTCTATTTCGTCAAGGTCTTCAAGGGTTCCGTTTCCGCTTGTTATTTTTTCAAGCAACTCATAGAGACGCTTTGTGCCTATGCGGCAGGGAGTGCACTTACCGCAGGACTCATCAACGGTGAAGTTGAGGAAGAACTTGGCGATATCAACCATACAGGTGTCTTCGTCCATAACTATAAGTCCGCCGGAGCCCATCATAGCGCCCTGAGCAACGAGGTTATCGTAATCAATTTCTATATCGAGCAGAGAAGCGGGAATACAGCCGCCGGAGGGTCCTCCGGACTGTGCGGCCTTGAACTTTTTGCCGTTCGGGATACCGCCGCCTATCTCATATATTACCTCTCTGAGAGTTGTTCCCATAGGAATTTCAACAAGGCCTGTGTGGTTTATCTTTCCGCCGAGAGCAAATACCTTTGTGCCCTTGCTCTTTTCTGTTCCCATTGAATTAAAGAACTCTGCGCCGTTAAGAATTATCTGGGGAATATTCGCGAAGGTTTCAACGTTATTTTCGGTTGTGGGTTTACCGAAAAGTCCCTTTACTGCCGGATAAGGCGGACGGGGACGAGGCTCACCTCTGTTGCCCTCGATAGAGGTCATAAGAGCGGTTTCCTCTCCGCATACAAACGCACCTGCGCCGAGACGGATAAACAAATCAAAATCGAAACCTGAACCGAATATATCCTTGCCGAGGAGGCCATAAGCTCTTGCATCGTCAATTGCCTTTTGCAAACGGGCTACCGCGATAGGATATTCGGCACGAACATAAACATAGCCTTCGGATGCGCCTGTTGCATAGCCGCATATAGCCATAGCTTCAACAATAGCGTGGGGATCGCCTTCAAGAACGGAGCGATCCATAAATGCTCCGGGATCGCCCTCATCGGCGTTACATACAACGTATTTCTGATCAGCCTGATTCTTTGCGGTAAAGCTCCATTTAAGTCCAGTGGGGAATCCGCCGCCGCCTCTGCCGCGAAGGCCGGAATCCATAACTACCTTAATAACCTCTTCGGGCGTCATTTCTGTGAGCGCCTTTCCGAGAGCGGCATAGCCGTCCATAGCTATGTATTCATCAATGCTTTCGGGATTGATAACGCCGCAGTTTCTGAGAGCAACACGCTTTTGCTTTGCATAGAAAACGGTGTCGTTTAACGAAACGTTTCCGTGCTGAATGTCAACGCCCTCAGCAACATCCTTATAGGCAAGTCTGTCAACAACACGTCCCTTTATGAGATGCTCCTCAACGATCTCCTTTACGTCGGCTTCTTCAACTCTTGAATAGAATGTGCCGTCGGGATAAACGATAACAACGGGACCGAGAGCGCAAAGTCCGAAACAACCTGTTTTGACTATCTTTACCTCATCCTCAAGACTGTTTTTGGCTATCTGTGATTCAAATTCAGCAATTAGCTTTTTACTTCCGGATGAAGTACAGCCGGTGCCGCCGCAGATAAGTACCTGTGCACGAACCATATTATTACCTCCAAAATCTGATTATATGTTTTTAATAGCGTATTCTTCAATAACCTGTCCGCCCTTGAGGTGTTTCTCAACAACCTCTTTTGCCTTTTCGGGAGACATCTTAACGTATGTTACCTTTTCTTTGCCTGATTCATAAATTTCAACAACAGGCTCAAACTGGCAGATGCCTATGCATCCTGTTTGGGTGACGATAACCTTGTCACCGAGTCCCGAGTTTGCAACTTCTTCAACAAAAGTGTTGAGAACAGGTCTTGCTCCGGCGGCAATACCGCAAGTTGCCATACCAACAACAACTCTCATATCGCTGCTGCCTTCACGAAGAACTACCTTGTTCTGCATTTTTTCTCTGATAGCTGCAAGTTCTGCTAATGACTTCATAGATTTTTCATCCTTTCGCTGATACATTGATTTTATGTACAAAAATTTTTTTCAATATTATAATGAGCTTCCGGCTTTTATTTCGCCATATTGCTCCTCAAGGCTCTCTCTTATCCATAAGAGCACATCGGGGGTGTTCAGAGGGATATCGCCCAAAACGGATCTCAGTTCAGCCGTATCGAGCAAAACCTCACCCGCAGGGGTTTTATGAACAAAGAGCCATTCTATTTCCGGCGCACCCTGCAAAAGCGTTACAAGCGTTGAAATGATATCGCCCAGAGGGGTAAAATCAAAATGATTTTTATAAAACAGCGCCGTTATAACCGTGCCGTGTAGGTCGGGGAAATCGCTTTCGTGCTTTGAAACAATATTCAGACTTCCGCCTGTTTGCTCTGCAGCCAGCTTAAAAAATGGAATTCCAAGTCCTACTTTGCGGGTTGTGCGGGTTGTTGTGAAAGGGTCTGTAACGTTTTTTACAAAATCTTCTTTCATCCCGCAGCCGTTGTCTTTAATTTCAATTTGGAGAGTTTCTTCCGTTTCAAAGAGGGATATATTTATTTTATCAGCCCCGGCTTTAACGGAATTCATTGTTATATCGAGAATATTGAGTGACAGTTCTTTCATATTTTCTCCGTTAGTCTTCCGAAAACCTCCGCGCGTACCTTTGCGCCGGAATAGGGCTCATCGTCAATTTCAAGATAAGCGCTTTTATCTCTTATATCCCAAAGATAATGAGCGTCTGACGATATTATGAGCCGCCGTTTTTTTAGTTCCGGATAAAGAAGCATATAGCTCTCGGTTTTTTCGCTGTCATAAAACTCAGCGCAGTTAAAACCCTTTATATCCGGAAATGTTCCGAGCGCGGCTATTATTCCGTTTGCCTCTCTGTCCACGTGCGCCGGCCAGCAAACGCCGCCGAGCGACTGCACAAGCTTCGGAACGTCGTCTATCATAATGTCGGTTGCGGCGGGCAGAAAAAACTCATCCCTGCCCACTATTTCATCATTTGAGTTCATTATGAGCTGTTCGCCGAAAATATCCGGACGGTTGGGCACCTTCATACGGTGCTCCGACACATATTCATCAAATTCTGCGCTTGCGCTCAGCTCCGGAAACAGGCAAACAACGTGAATATCCTCCGCTGTTGTAAGTTCCATTCCGGCTATCGGGATAAGACCGTTTTTCTTTGCCGCTTCAAAAAAAGCCGGACAGTTCTTTGAAGTGTTATGATCTGTCAGAGCAACAATTTCAAGGCCGGCAAGCGACGCCATTCCTGCGATATTGTTCGGAGTCATATCATCATCCGCACACGGAGAAAGACAAGAATGAATATGGAAATCGTAATAATACTTTTTCATACGTCTGAGGCCAACATAGAAGCCGTTTCAAACGCGGGAAATGAGCTTGAAACTATGTTTATCCCTTTTTGCTCAGCAGTATTTGCAACGCCGGCGTCAGGCTCAACACCCTCTGCGAGAATAATAACGCTCACGTCCGTAAGCGATGCTACCGCCGCGATATTAACATTGCTCATTATGGTTATCCAGGCGTTGTCGGCCTGCGCTCTGCCCATAACCCAACTCAGCAAATCTCCTATATAACAGCCATTAACGGTTCTGCTCGGAGAGGGCAGGCAGATGGGTGTAAAGCCGCATTTTTCTATAAGCTCGTTAACAGTCACCTGCGTCATCCCCTTTCTTTTTCATTGAACGCTGTTCAATAACAACACATGTCCTCGTTTCTCCCGCGAGCCCTTTTACAACATCCTCGGCATATGCTCTGCAGGTTGGACTGCCGCACGCGCCGCAGTCTATTCCGGGACGAGATTCACGCAGCTTCTGTATGCTCGCCATCATACGCATAGACTCGCTCATAGAGTCGCTGAGACGGGAAATAGGAGTGTAGGTGGGAAGAGAATCGGTTATATAGTTTTCAGGAACAAAATTATTATCGGATGACAGGAAATTTCTTGAAACGGGAAGATATCGGCGAACGGTCTGCAAGCGCGTTTTGGCTATAAAGGGATTTTCAATAGTCATAACGCCGCCAACACAGCCGCCTATACACGCGCACAGCTCAACGAATTCTATTTGAGGTATGTTGCCGTTTTCTATTGAATCAAGAACCTGAATGCAGTTTTGTATGCCGTCGGCCGAAAGATAGCTGTCGTTGAGTATAGCGGAGGCCTCTCCGCCTGTTGATGCCCAACCTATGCCTATCATTCCTGCCTCGGATGAAATCTTAGGAACGCTGCTGCGCTTCATGGCCCCTAAGAGCAAAAAATATATATCGCTGACAGACACAACAACGTCTATATTGCTTTTATAATTACCGTAGCCGTTTCTGATATAGCTGACTTTAGCAGCACAGGGCGAAATAAAAAATACGCCGATATCTTCATCATTAAGCTCCGGATTCCTTTCCTTCGCCAGTTTTTTTGCCTGCATAGCGGCTATTTCCATAGGCGGAAGGATGGGAAGAATATTATCTTTAAGATAGGGAAAACGAAGGGAAATAAGGCGGGAAATAACAGGACATGCGGAGCTTATAACAGGCTTTTTTATTCCCGGAGTTTTGAGGAAAATGCGAGTGTATGACGACACGAGCTCAGCCGCTTTCGCAACTTCATATACATCGTCAAAGCCGATGTCGAGCAGCCCCTGCAAAACTTCGTCAACATCTTCAAGTCCGTTAAACTGGCCGAACAAGGCAGGTGCGGGAAGAGCGATCTTCCATTTATAGTGCAGATAGTGTTCAAACTTACTGCACATAGCTTTTTTTGCTTTATGCGGACACACTCTTATACACTCTCCGCAGTCAATACAGCGGTTGGTGTTTATTTCCGCACAGCTGTCAATTATTCTGATAGCCTCGGTGGGACAGCGTCTCACACAGGTTGTGCATCCGGTGCACTTATCCTCATCGAGAACAACAGAGTGTCTGTAAGAGTTCACAAAATCACCTTATTACTTATTTAGGTAAACGCACATCGTAATAACGGTTCCCTCGCCCGGGGCGGAATCAATTGTCATTTCATCCGTATACCTCTTCATATTGGGAAGTCCCATACCGGCGCCGAAGCCCAGCGCTCTTACGTTTTCGGTTGCGGTTGAGTAGCCCTCCTGCATAGCGAGATTTATGTCGGCAATGCCGGGGCCGTGGTCTGTTAGCGTTATCACAACGCGGTCTTCATACACGGTAACATCGGCCTCTCCCCCGTTTGCGTGGATAACCATATTTATCTCACCCTCATACATAGCGATAGAGAGCTGACGGATAACCTCGGGAGGAAGACCGAGCTGACGGAGATTCTTTTTAACTTGAACGGATGCCTGACCGGCTGAAACGAAATTTCCGCCGTCAACATCAAAATGGAATTTTATGGATTCACTCATAATTTTTCCCCGTTCAGTCCGTTGGAATACAGAATTCCGCAGGCTTCAAACATACGCTTTTCGGTGGTAAGCAGCGCAATACCGCTATCACTTGCTATCTCCATCATCTCAGCGGTCGGTCGCTTGGAACGCACGAAAACCACGCACACCATATCCATCATTTCGGCGGTTCGGATGACCTGAGAATTAACAAGTCCTGTTAAAAGAACAGCCTGATTTTTAACAAATGCGAGCACATCGCTCATCATATCGCTTCCGCAGGCGGAATGGACGTCACAATCGAGATGTTCTTCTCCACAGACAATTTCAGCATCAAGAAGTTCCTTCAAAGTTCTGATTTTCATAAATTTCCGTGCCCTTTATAAGATTATTCGTACTTCGCAAGAATTGCGGGTATCTCGTCTGTTGTAAGACGGCCGTAAACATCCTCGTTTATAGTTAAAACGGGAGCAAGTCCGCAAGCGCCTATGCAGCGGCAGGCCTCAAGCGAAAACTTGGTGTCGTCGGTGCATTCGCCGGGCTCGATTTTAAGCTCCTCGGCAATTTTATCAAGAATATCCTGGGAACCCTTAACATAACACGCTGTACCGAGGCACACGGAGATATTGTATTTTCCCTTGGGAGTGAGAGCGAACTGAGCATAGAAGGTGGCAACGCCGTAAACCTTTTCAACCGGTACGTCAAGCCCTTCGGCTATTTTGCACTGAACCTCATAAGGAAGATAACCGTATATTTCCTGAGCCTCCTGCATAACAGCCATAAGCAAATTTTTGTCACCATTTGCAGCGGCAATGGCAGCATTAAGCTTTTCGGCCTGTTCGGGTGTATCAACAAACGGCAGTTTGCTTATCTTTTTTACCATTTTTTGTTTTCCTCCATTTATAAAATGAAAAATTATAACCTTTAAGAATGCGGATATATCCGCACATCGTTAATAATATCACAAACTTGCGGATTAGTCCATAGGTATTTTCAAGAAAAAAGACAATTTATTTATTTTATTTTACAATTTTTTTAAATTAAAATTAAAAAAGCTGCCGTTACAGCAGCTCAAATAATTATTTTATTATTTCGCCGTATGCGTTAGCACCTGCTAATACAGCGTTGGCCTCATCTGTGTCGATATGCATAGCAAGGGCATATGAATCGCTCACTCTTACAACAACATCACCGAAAACAAGGCTGCGATCAGGAGAATCTATCTTAACACTTACAACCTGCTTATCTTCAACGCCGTATTCTTCAGCGTCGGCAGCTGTCATATGTATGTGGCGTTTGGCAACTATAACGCCTTCGCTTATCTCGATTTCACCCTTGGGGCCTACTATTTTGCAGCCCGCGCTGCCTTTAAGGTCGCCTGATTCTCTTACGGGGCAGCTTACTCCGATGCTTCTGGCATCGGACGCGGAAATTTCAACCTGAGTTTGATTTCTTTCGGGGCCTAAAATTGAAACAGCCGGAAAAGAGCTTTTGGGACCTACAACGGCAACTCTCTCCTCACAGGCAAACTGGCCGGGCTGAGACAGATCCTTTTTTTTGGTGAGCTGATAACCCTCACCGAAAAGGACAGCAAGATCTTCTTTTGACACATGAACATGCCTTGCGGAAGTTTCAACTAATATTTTATTATTCATAACTACATCCTCCATTTTTTTCTTTTGTTATTTTATCATATATTAAATAATTTTTACAAGAGGAAATTTCGTTTTTTTTGGATAAATTATGAGCAAAACGCTGCTATTGTCTGTAATAAAAAACCGAACCACGCAAATAATTAAATTAGAAACTCACAGGGAGGCGAAGCAAATGAAAAAAATGATAAAAATTTTAACAGGCATACTTGCTATTTTTTGCGCTGCGATCATGTCGCTTACCGTTTACGGCAATAAAACTCTGCCGGACAATTATTCGCTTGCTTACGGCGAATTAGATCTCGGAATGTTTTTTAATGCCGATAAATCGCTGAAAAACACAGTTGATGTGTTTTCGGGAGAAGCCGGCGGAGAATCGAACGTATATGATGTTAAGCTTTTAAATATTTTTCCCGTAAAAAGCGTTAATGTTAATATAAGCGATAGAAAATATCTGGCTGTCGGAGGGGAGCTTATTGGCATTAAACTGAAAACAGAGGGAGTTCTTGTTGTAGGGACCGAGAGCTTTCAGTGCGACAACGGACAAAAGGTATGTCCTGCGACCGACGCGGGCATTAAAAAAGGCGATACGATAACTTCCATAAACGGCACTAAAATAACAGACAGCGAGGCTCTGACAAACGTAATTGAAAACAGCGCGGGAAAAACAGCAACAGTTATTATAAAGAGGGGCGAAGATGAAATAACTCTTTATATGACTCCGAAAAAAACCGCCGCAACCGGACTTTATAAAAGCGGGCTTTGGGTCAGGGATTCCACCGTTGGTGTTGGTACTCTGACATTCAGCGATATTGACAGCAATAAAATTGCAGCTCTCGGACACGGAATATATGATTCCGACACCTCGTCTATTCTGAGCGTTTCGCAGGGAGAAATATATACTGCAAGCGTTTCTTCTGTAAAAAAAGGCTTTTCCGGTTCTCCGGGAGAAATAACAGGCAGAATAGGAATGAACACACTCGGCAGTATAACTCTGAACCGCGAGGAAGGAATATTCGGCGATTTATACTATATAGAGGGTGAACCGGAAATCTATCCGATGGCAACAATAAGCGAGGTTCACACAGGAGAGGCTCAGGTTTTATGCACAGTAACGGACGGCAATAAGCAGTTTTATGACATTGAGATAAGCAAGATAAATGTTAACTCCGACACTGACAAAAATATGACAGTAAAAATAACCGATCAAACTCTTCTTGCTCTTACCGGAGGCATTGTTCAGGGAATGAGCGGCTCGCCTATAATTCAGGACGGATATATTATCGGCGCAATAACTCACGTTTTTATAAACGACCCCAAAAGCGGGTATGCGATATTCGCCGAAAATATGCTGAAGGCTGAACAATAATCATTAAATATACGGCTGCCATATCAAAACACGGCAGCCGTAAGCTATTTTAGATTTGTTTTGCTATACTTTTGTAACTTTATATAATTCTACAAACTTTTGTAACATTGCCGATAATAACAACAATATAATCAACAATTGCGTTCAGAACGTTATTTAGCATAACTCCAACAGAAAAAATGACGGTTCCGGGTCAAAAGCCTACAAGGAACCGTCAAAGTTTATTTTATCCTATTACTCTGTTTGCTGTGAGGTATGCATAGGCATTTGCATAAGTGCTCATCATATACGGCATAAGCCACAAATAACCGATACCGAAAGTAAAGCCGCAAACTATCATCCAGCCGATAAAGCTGAGCTGAAGAACAAAGAGCTCTCCCTTATGTCCGTTAGTTATACTTACACTTTCGTCCATACACTGTTTCCAGTCGTATTCCGGATGATCAACCTTAACAAAGTATGCCATTGAATAGGCTATGCTCTTGATGATTCCGGGAATAACGAAGAGCAGCGACCATAAAAAGGTGAAAATGGTTGTCATAAGGCCTATGAGAAAGGTTCCGCCGAAATCCGTTTTAAATCCGCTGAACATATCGTTTATTTCAATACTCTGAGCGCCCATAACAAGGCCGAGGAAAATTTTCGCCATACCGAATGAAATGGGTCCCATAATAACAATTACCGCAATGCTTCCTATGCCTGTTATTCCGCCCACAAAGCTGATTCCCATAAAAATAAGGAAAACAAGCAGACCGTTTAACCAATTTGTTTTAAATATTCCTCCGCCAAGCTGCTGTTTTGCGTTGGCCTTTAAAAGCTTTCTATCCAAATTTATACCCCTCTCAAGTTTTTTCTTATTTTATCTCGCTGAGGGAAACGGGACGGTGCTCCGCCACGCTCTTTTTAGCGGCGAGACCTATTTTAACGCTCTGCATACCGGCGTGAATTCCAACGGGAACTTCTTTGCCGTTTACACAGGCATCAACGAACTGGCGCATTTCCTCGCTGAAAGAGCCCATATATCTTTCAAGGAAGAAGAACAGCGGCTTTTCGCCGGTTACTCCGTTTTCATCCGCAATAACGGCTGAGGAGAGAGTGTCGTTTGAAGTTGCAACCATACCCTTTGATCCGAAAAGCTCTGCGCGCTGGTCGTAACCGTAGGCGGCTCTTCTGGAGTTATCTATAACGGCAAGAGCGCCGTTTGCCATTTTCATTGTGATAATGGCGGTGTCAACATCGCCCTGCTCGCCTATAGCGGGATCAACCAAAACCGCGGAATTAACATAAATCTCTTCAACATCGGAATTGGTGAGGAAGCAAGCCATATCAAAATCGTGTATTGTCATATCAAGGAATATACCGCCTGAAACGGCAATATATTTGGGGTTGGGCGGCTCGGGGTCGCGGGAGGTTATTTTAAGGATATGAGCCTCACCTATCTTTCCGGCATCATAGGCAGCGCGGATAGCGGCGAAGTTGTGGTCAAAGCGGCGGTTAAAGCCAACCTGGAATTTAACGCCGGGATTGGCGGCAAGAGTGTCGGCAACCGCCTGAATTTTTTCAATTGAATGATCAACAGGCTTTTCGCAGAAAACATGTTTTCCGGCCTTTATTGCCTCAATGGAGATATCTGCGTGGGTGTCGGTTGAAGAGCAAACAAGGACAGCGTCAATATCCTTATCTTCTAAGATTTTCTTATAATCGGTGTAAATATCCTCAACACCGAAGCTCTCAATAAAGGCTCTTGTTTCATCGTTCATAAAGGGATCGGCAACAGCCTTAACAACGGCGTTTTTAACGTGATAAGAAATGGATTCAAGATGTACCTTGCCGATGCGTCCTGCGCCGATAATACCAATTTTCAACATAGTTTAATCTCCTTTTTTATATTGTTCCGTCCCAGGTCGAGACGTTTTTATTTGTTTTTTCTTCCTCATCAAACCAGCGAGTTGTTACGCATTTTGATTCGGTGTAGAAGCGATAGGCGTCTTTTCCGAGGCAATGAAGGTCGCCGAAAAAGCTCTGCTTATGCCCTGAGAACGGGAAGAAGCCTATTGGAACGGGAATTCCGACGTTAACGCCTACCATACCGCCGTCGGTATGACGAACGAACTCACGGGCAAAATGGCCGTTCTGAGTAAAGATAACAGAGCCGTTTGCATAGGGATTGGCGTTCATTATGGCAAGACCTTCGCTGAAATCCTTGCATCTCTTGATGCAGAGAACCGGGCCGAAAACCTCATCACGGCCTATAGACATATCCTCAGTTACCTTATCAAATACCGTTGGACCGACATAATAGCCGCCCTCATAGCCTTCAACCTTATAGTTTCTTCCGTCAAGCACAAGCTCCGCCCCCTCGCTTACGCCCTTATCGATATCGGCAAGAACCTCTTTCCAATGCTTTTCATAGGTTATCGGGCCGAGCTTTGAGGTCTTATCATAGGCGGGACCGACCTTAATATTTGAAGCCTGCTTTTTAAGCTCGGCAACGAACTCATCGGCAATGCTCTCTTCAACAACACAGCACGAAAGAGCCATACATCTCTGACCTGCGCAGCCGAAAGCGGAATTTATAACTCCGGCAACGGTTCTCTCAATGGGGGTGTCGGACATAACAAGAGCGTGATTTTTTGCCTGAGTGAGGCACTGAACGCGCTTGCCGTATTTTGCTGCCTTTTCGTAGATGAGCTGACCGACAGGAGTTGAACCAACAAAGGTTATTCCCTTAACATCGGGATGTTCAAGGATAACGTCTATCTCGTGTCTGGAGCAGGTTACGATATTCACAACGCCGTCGGGAAGACCTGCCTCTTTATAAAGTCCCGCTATTCTGAGCGCTGTTCTGGGGGTGAGAGAAGCGGCCTTAAGAACCATGGTGTTTCCGCAGGCAATGCAAACGGGAACCATCCAGCCAAAGGGGATCATGGCAGGGAAATTTACGGGAACGATACCCGCGAAAACGCCCATACTCTCTCTGTAAAGAGTTGTATCAAAGCCCCTTGAGGCATCCATCATACTCTCGCCCATCATAAGAGACGGAACCTGAGTTGCAAGCTCAGTCCCCTCTTTTGCCTTGAGAACATCGCCCTCAGCCTCGCTCCAGACCTTGCCGTTTTCCTCGGCAACAAGGTAAGTGAGCTCTTCCATATGCTCGATCAAAAGATCTCTGACCTTATACAGTATCTGAGCGCGCTTTATGGGAGGAGTTGCGCTCCATGCGGGATAAGCGGCCTTTGCGGCGGCTATCGCCTCGTTTACCTCATCGGCAGTGCAGTTTGGGGCATAGCCGGTAACTTCGCCTGTTGAGGGGTTATGAAGATCGTAGTATTTATCGGTTTTTGACTCAACATAATTGCCGTTAACAAAATATTTTAATTTTTCTGCCATCTGAATTTCTCCTAAACTGTTTACTATGTAAATTAAAGTCCTGCCTTTTCGGCGATATATTTTCTTGCCTTGATTGCATATTCAAGCGGATTTGCAATTGCCGGATCCTGCTCGGCCTCAACAAGAACATAGCCTTCATAATCATTTTCGGCAAGAACCTCAAAAATCGGGGCGAAATCAATTGCGCCGTCGCCGGGAACGGTAAAGGTTCCGAGCCTTACTCCCTGAAGGAAGCTGAGATGCTCCGCCTTGACCTTTTCAATAACCTCAGGACGGATATCCTTAAGGTGAACGTGCTTTATGCGCTTTGCGTATTTTTTAAGAACTGCCATATAGTCCTCGCCGCAATAGGCAAGATGTCCGGAATCGAAAAGCAGACTGAAAAGCTCGGGATCGGTATTCTCCATCATACGGTCAATTTCGGCTGCCGTTTGAACAACTGTACCCATATGATGATGGAATGTTAATGCTATTCCCATATCCTTTGCAACCTTGCCGAGCTTATTAAGGCCGGAGGTGAGCATATCCCACTCTTCATCGTTCATAACATACTTAGCTTCAAATATTGGGAGGTCAGTTCCCTGAATGGAATGTCCCTGCTCGGAAACACCAACCACCTTTGCACCCATCTCTTTTAAGAAGGTGATATGCTTTATAAATTCTCTTTCGGTTTCCTCATAGGGCTTGGTTGTTAAGAATGTTGAGAACCACGCGTTGCATATCTGCATATTTCTGAGATCGAGCGCCTTTTTAAGAACGGCAGTATCCTTAGGATATTTATTTCCTACCTCGCAGCCAGTGAAGCCCGCAAGAGCCATTTCGCTTACACACTGCTGAAAGGTGTTTTCCGCGCCGAGATCGGGCATATCGTCATTAGTCCAGCCTATCGGCGCAATACCGAGTTTTACTTTGTTTTTGTCAAGCATCTTAGTATTTCCTCGCTTTACTTAAATTTTCTTCTTTTTGTTTATAAGCCTCGTTAACTGAAGCTTTTTCACTTGTTGAGGCTATACCAACGTGCCACCATGCGCCGTATCCGTCAGTCATAGTTTTTGGCAGCACCTTGATATCAATGAGAGTTGAAACAGTCTGTTTTTTTGCATCTTCAAGGGCAAAAACAAGCTCTTCCATTGAACGCACTTTATAGGTCTTGCAGCCGTAGCCCGCGGCACTCATAGCATAATCTATCTCGAGGAGCCCGCCGAGAAGATTTCCGTTTTCATCCCTCTTTCTGAACTCTGTTGCAAGATTGCCTATTCCGTTGCTCATCTGAAGATTGTTTATGCAGCCGAAGCCGGCGTTATCAAAGAGCAATACGTTTATTTTTTTACCCTCCTGAATGGAGGTTACAAGCTCCGAATGGAGCATAAGATATGAGCCGTCGCCGCAGAAGGCATAAACTTCTTTATCGGGTTTTGCCATCTTTGATCCGAGCGCTCCTGCTATTTCATAGCCCATACAGGAAAAGCCGTATTCCATATTATAGCTGTCTCTGCTGTCGCTTGTCCAGGCACGCTGCATACAACCGGGAAGAGAACCTGCGGCTGCAACTGCTATGGCATCGGCGTCAATAAGCTTTCTGATTGCAAACAGCGCCTCTGTCTGGGTGAGGGCGGAACCGTAAAGCTCAACAAATTCTTTGATGGTAGGTTCGTAGCGAGCCTTGATAATAGGCTCAAAGCCATCTTTATATGAATAGGCAGCCAGCTTTTCGCACTCATCTGCCCAAGCTTTTTTAGCATCGGCGATTTCGGTTGTGTAAGAAGTCTTATAATCCTTTTCGCTGAGGGCTTTTTCAAGAGCGTTCAATGCGAGCTTTGCGTCCGCAACGCATTTTACCGCGTCGAGCTTATATGCGTCAAAACGGTCGGTGTTTATGGTAACAAATTTAACGTCGTCACGGAAAAGCGATTTTGAAGCGGTTGTAAAATCCGAAAATCTTGTTCCTACGCCTATAACAACGTCCGCTTCCTTTGCAACGGTATTTGCGGCAAGATTTCCCGTTACGCCCACACCGCCGAGATTAAGCGAGTGGGATGACAGAACAGCGGATTTTCCGTTTTGAGTTTCGGCAAGAGCAATATTAAACTTCTCGCAGAATTTTTCAACCGTCTCGCCCGCCTCGGAATATCTCACTCCGCCGCCGGCAATAAGAAGAGGCTTTTTTGCGCCGGCTATTATTTCGGCGATATCGTTTATTTCATCTTCCGATGGAACTATTCTTGTTATTTTATGTACTCTTTTCTTAAAGAAGCTCTCGGGGTAATCATAGCTCTCCCCTTCAACATCCTGGGAAAGAGCTATTGCAACTGCTCCCGTGCCGGCGGTGTCGGTTAAAACACGCATAGCGTTTATCATGGCGCTCATTATCTGCTCGGGGCGAGTTATGCGATCCCAATATCGGCAAACCGGCCTAAAAGCGTCGGTTGTTGTTATGGAGAGGGAATCAGTCTGCTCAAACTGCTGTAAAACGGGATCGGGCTGGCGGCAGGCAAAGGTGTCGGCCGGGAATAAAAGCAGCGGAACGTTATTCACCGTTGCTGTTGCGGCAGCTGTTACCATATTTGCGGAGCCTGGGCCTATTGAGGACGCGCAGGCGATTATCTTACGGCGGTTATTGGTTTTTGCAAAAGAGGTTGCAACGTGCGCCATCCCCTGCTCGTTTTTGCCCTGATAAACATTAAGGCCTCCGGGATTCTCATCAAGAGCCTGGCCGAGTCCAACAACGATGCCGTGTCCGAATACGGTGAAAACACCGTCAACGAATTTAGTCTCCTTGCCGTCAAACGAAACATACTGGTTATCAAGAAACTTAACCAGCGCCTGAGCCATTGTCATTTTTGGCATAATAATCTCCTCCTTATCCGTTTATGAGCCAAGTGTGCTCTTCGTCTACAATTCTTGTTGTTTTATACCACGGGTCTCCGTCAAGGTGGCGGATAAGCCAAACATAATACATTTCATATCCGGGAGCAGCGGCCTGCTGATGGCTGTCGCCGGGAACGATGCAGGCAAAGGAGCCGTCGGCGCTCTTAAAAACATCATTACCGAGATAGCAAGCGCCAAAGCCCTGAGGCTTATCAAATCGATAATAATATACCTCCGGCTGCGGATGGTGGTGAGGCGGATAACTGCTCCACTTGCCCGGTTGAGTGAACACCTCGCCCAAAACAAGATTTGAATATGGGGCGTTATCATAGTCGAACACCGTTGAAACAATGCGGTGGCCTGCGCCGCCCCACTGCCCTTTGCCGAACTCCTGATAGAGAATATCATCGGGCGTATAAAACACCGGAGCAAATTCATTATCGTTATTTGTCTGTTCAATAATAACCTCGCTCTCGGCTGCGGCGGTTATCTTTATCGCCGTGTTTTTCGGAGCGTGCAGCGCATAGGGCTTTTTTTCAAAGGGATTTTCCCGCTTCCCGGTTTTTTCATTTCCGTTCCAGGAGAAAACGATTTCGCCTTCTATGAGCATAACTGCGGTTTCGTTTTTATCATCGAAAATCTCCACGCTCTCGCCGGGCAAAAGCCTTTTAACATAGATATTCATCAGCATATCGCTGTTAACGCCGTTAATTTCGCACAGCGTTTTTTTATTGTTTTCATCAAATTCAGGGTAATAAAACATTTTTTTAAGCTCCTATCCTGTTATGCTCTGGCAACCATCTCGCCGTACTCTTCCTTTTCTTTTCGGATAAACTCCTCAACCTGAGAAACAGAGGGCATATCCTGAGAGCAGGCGTGGGACGCAACAAGCATCGCGGCGGAAGCAGAGCCGAATTCAAGGC
>JAFLUL010000038.1 GCA_022508845.1 Oscillospiraceae bacterium
GCCTTAAAGCAATATAAAACAATAAATAAACCGCAGCAGCAAAACTGACGACTGTCAGAACACTGTCTGCGGTTTTATTAAGTTTTCTGAGCAATCCGAAACTTAAATATATTTTTCGATTTCCAGAATCGTTTTGCCCTTTTTTGAAGTTCCGGATATGTTTGTCAACCTGAATTTGCCGATGCCGCGCAAAGAGAGCTTGTCGCCGATTTTCATAACAGCGTCCGTTTTTTCGCAGGAAGCTCCGTTGATAAAAACTCTCTTCTCTCTGAACAGCTCGTCTGCTTTGCCTCGCGATAGGTGAGCAGCCGCCGCGGTAACGCAGTCGGCGCGCAGAGATGAAACGGTAAGACGAAGGCTTTGCGTTTCAAAAAGATTCTCTGACGGGATATTTTCGCAAACCGAACATTTTATATCCGTGTGCTTTATTTTATAAAGATTGTCCAGTAAATGAGGGGCAATTTTTTCCGTGCAGAAGATATAAGCGGAATTGTTTTTAACAATTATATCTCCAATCGCCGAACGCTCAATTCCGAGACTCATTAAAGAGCCGAGAAAATCACGGTGGGTTAGCGTGTCGGCAAATTTTTTGTTCAGCGGCTCGGCAAAAATGCAAACGATCGGAAAGGGAAGAGTATATCCGAGAATGTCTTCGCTGCCAAAGCGAACCATATTGCGTTCGGTTCCCTCGGTTCCTCCGAAAAAGGTAAAAAGAGCAAGCTCTTTTTTTCTTTCAAGGAGCTTTGCCTGCTCATCTTCAGACAAAAAATCCGAAAATGTGTAAATGCTCTGATTTTCGGTTTTTGCCGATAAATCGGTTAAATGTTCAATGAGATAGTTTTCCATTTATTTATTCAGCTTAGCGGTTTGCTTTTGCGCTTTAACGAGCTTTGCGTAAATCCCGTTTTGGGCAACAAGCTCGCTGTGGGTTCCTGTTTCGGCAATACGCCCCTTTTCAATAACAACAAGCGAATCCGCATTTTTGAGGGTCGAGAGCCTGTGGGCTATGGCAAAGGTTGTTCTGCCCTTAACAAGCCTTGAAAGCGCTTCCTGAATAGCCTGCTCGGTTTCGGGGTCAAGGGCCGAAGTTGCTTCATCGAGAATGAGAATTTCCGGGTTTCTCAAAACAGCTCTTGCAATTGATATTCTCTGCCTCTCTCCGCCTGAGAGATTATGCCCCTTTTCGCCCACTATTGTGTTGTAACCGTCGGGGAGATCCATAATAAATTTATGTGCGTTTGCGGCTTTTGCCGCAGCGATAATTTCAGAGCGCTCAGCTCCCGGCCGGGCATAGGCGATATTATCGTATACTGTTCCTGCAAACAGGAAGGTCTCCTGGAAAACCACCGCGGTTTTTCTTCTGTAGTTTTCCTCGGGAATAAGCCGTATATCGCGCCCTCCAATGGTTATGGAGCCGCTGTCGGTTTCATACAGCCTCAGTATAAGGTTGATAAGCGTTGATTTTCCCGCGCCTGAATGGCCAACAAGTCCGATCATCTGTCCTTGCTTAACGTGAAGATTTATGTCCTTAAGAACGCTCTCATAAGCTTTATATCCAAAGCGTACATTCTTAAATTCAATATCTCCGTTATTGAATTCCGCATTCGGATCGGCTGAAATGACCTTTTCGTCGCGTTCGTCAAGTATTTCAAATATTTTAACTATGCTTGTTGTAAATTCTCCGAGTCTTCTCGGAAGAGAAGATATCCACCTCAGCGGCTGATAGATATAGGCAAGATAGAGCGTAAATTCCAGAAGCTGACCAACGCTTAAGCTTCCGTTTATAACAGCCCTTCCGCCGAAAAATATAACTAAAAATTCGCCGAATCCCATTAAAAAAGTTATGTATGGGAAAGTGAGAGCCCAGAGCTGCTCGTTTTTGGCAGAAACAACTGCAAGCTTTTTGCATATCGCGTCAAATTTGCTTATCTCACGCTTTTCCGTGCCGAATGATTTTATAACTCTGATTCCCTGAACAATGTCGTGAAGAACAGAGTTTACCCTTGATTCAACCCGCCACTGTTTATCGTATTTAACTCTGATAGTTGCCCAGAATTTATAAATAACATAAACAACTATCGGAACAGGTATGAAAACAAGAAAAGTTAAAAACGGGCTTATCGTTAATAGAATTACCAAAACTGCAATAAAGCTTATAACCTTTTCAACAGCATATAAGCCCTGCTCCGTTATGAAGCTTCTGACTGTCTCGGTGTCTCTTGTTATTCTCTTAATAAGATCGCCGGTGGTCTTTTTTGATATTGATGACATCGAGAGCCTTTGAACCCTGTCATATATCTTTCTTCGCAGCTCATCTGAAAGCGAACAGCTTATTCTGTTCGCCCTTCTCTGGCTGATTATTCTGAACACCGCGCTCAATACCTGCAAGGTTACAAGAACGATAACGCAGGATATAACTCCGCTTATTGCATTCTCAACAGAGAGAGAAGTGTTATTGAGATAGTTGTCAACAAGCCTTGCGTTGAAAATCGGAGCGGCAGCAGATAAAAGGGAAGATATTGTTACAAGAATGCTTGCAAAAAGGAGCTTTTTTATATAGGGTTTAACAAGCTCTGCGGTATGTCTGAAAATATATCCTCTGTCAACGCAGAAGAGGCAAACGTCAAGCCCCTTTGGATATGAGCGGCCGCACTTTGGACAAACTCTCAAAACCTTGCGGGAAATTTCAGTTTCCTCGCCGGTTTCAATATAGTGGTTAACAACCTTGCAGAATTCGCCCATTTCATTTAAGCGTCCCATTGAAAAACGGCAGAGCAGAATTGAATCGGAAAAATCATCTTTTCCGTTTTCGGGCACAAGCTCAACGGTGGAGCAGCCTGAATACGTGCGCTGAACCGCCTCTTTTATGCCTTTTAAGGAAAAACGCCTGCTCTCTTCGCCTTCGCTTAAAAATATCTGACCGTGAGAAAAGCTTAAGCTGCCTTCAATATATTCATTTTTTTCGTTGAGGTCAAAATGAACCTCATTTCTTGATCCAGTCAAATGATTAACACCTCGTTAATAGATATACGGCTCCAGCTTTCGCCTGCTCTTTCCGGAGATCGCTGAAAAATCGGTTATGCGGTATCTGTTGCCGTCAACATCGGTTATGTCTATGTTTTCGCCGTGCATACGGATATTTTTTGATATATCCTTAACCGTAAATGATTTCTTTTTTCCTTTAACCGTAACGTCAAAATAAAACTGACCCATTTTTTCTTTGATTGATGATATTTCGGTTATAACAGGGCAGAAATACCTCAGTTCCAGCTCGGAATTGATTATCTTAATCTGTTTATCGCCGAAATCAGAAATGTGTTCAATTATTCCAAGCTCGTTTTTTTCTGCGTCGGTTATGCAGATATAGTCGGATGGGGAAGCAAAAGGCATAGCCCTTTTCAGTATTATTCTGTTGTGGAGAACACCATTGATTTTTGCTCCTGTAAAGCCTGTTTCCGATTTGAAAAACTCGCAGTTTTCCGGAGTTAAATACTCTGCTTTCAGAGTTTCGGGAGAAATTTTATCCATAGTATTGCTCATGGCTTATTCCTCGCTTTCTTCGTCATTTTGATTTGAGCTGCCGCCGTCGTCAAGTATTCCGGCAGCCTTCAATGCCTCGCTTTGAAGCTTATACTGCTTATAGAACTCACCCTTTTGCTTTATAAGATCCGTAAAAGTTCCGTATTCAACAAGCGTGCCTTCGTTTATAACCGCAAGAAAATCAGCGTCTCTCAAAGTTGAAAGACGATGCGCTATGGCAAGAGTTGTTCTTCCGGCTTTCAGACGGGTGAGTGAATTTTGAATATTGCGTTCGGTTTCGGTGTCCATAGCCGCCGTTGCTTCGTCAAGGATAAGAATTTTCGGATTCTGCATTATAGTTCGCGCTATGGATATCCGCTGCTTTTCCCCGCCCGAGAGCTTTTGTCCGGAGGCGCCGATGTAAGTTTCGTAAGCATCGGGAAGCTTCATAATAAAGTCGTGGGCGCTTGCGGCCTTTGCAGCGGCTATTACCTCGTCCATTGAAGCGTCGGGCTTTGCGTAACGGATATTGTCCGCAACCGTACCCATAAATATATATATATCCTGAGAAACTATGCCTATATTTGAACGCAGGGAATTAAAGCTTATATCCTTAAGATCAACTCCGTCAAGCTTGATAAATCCCTTCTTTGGGTCATATAGCCTTGCGATAAGGTTTGCAATCGTCGATTTGCCCGCGCCTGTTTTGCCAACAATTCCAAGCATCTGTCCTGCGTTGATTTTAAGGTTGAAATCCTTAATTATAGGACGGGCGGGTTCATATTCAAAATCAAGTTTGCTTATCTCTATATTGCCTTTGAAGTCTTTAAGCTCAACCGCGTTTTCTTTTTCAGTTATTTCGGCGTTTGAATCAACTATCTCAAAAACTCTCTGAGCCGAGTCGGCGCAGCGGGACCACCAGTTTGATACCCAGGAAAGAAAATCAAATGGTTCACGCAGCATTTCAAGATAAACTATGTAGCTTAAAAGTGTTCCTGTTGTCATCTGGCCTTTGGCAACCATAACTCCTCCCATACCAAGCACAACAGCGGTTAGAATAATAACGGTTATCTCTGCTATGGGAAATACGGTGGCTTCGGTTAAAGCGAGTTTCAGCTCGGCGTCTCTGAATCCCTTGCTCACCTTTGAAAGACGCTCATATTCATCGTCCTCTTTTGCAAAGGCTTTTATTTCCCTCTGCCCGTTAACATTATCGCTGACAAGGGAGGAGAGCTTTGAATTGTAGATCCAAACTCTGTGGTGCATTGTTCTGAAAAGCTTTTCTCCGAGGTAAAGAAGAATAAAAACAATCGGCAATAAAAACAGCACCAGAAATGATAAACGCGGGCTCATAATGAACATAGCGGTCATAACGCCTATTACTGTTGCGATTTCAATAATAAGCCCCGGAACTCCGTCAACAAAAAACCAATATATGTTGTTTGCATCGCGCATAACGCGTTCCATAAGCGAACCGGTCTGTTTGGATGAATAAAATCCAACGCTCAAACGCTGCATAGCCTTGAAAATTTTAACCTTTATATCGTAAACAACGCTCGGCATCAGAGAGCCTTGAATATACTGTCTGAATGAAGTCAGCACGGTATTTAACAGCTTTATTCCGAAAATGGATAAAACAAGAACTACGAGAGCTTTCATCATTTCTTCGGGCGTAAATCCGGAATTCTCGGAGAGCACGTTATCAAAGAGCCTGCGGGTTGAGAGCTGAGGCATAAAAACGCTTATTGCCGAGCCGGACAGCATAACCAGCAAAATAACGATTATCTGCGGAATATAGCCGCCGAAAAAGCTGAAAAGTCTGACCGCAGTTTTTGAATTTTTGTTGTGCTTGCGGCAAAACTCTTTATCCGGAGGGCAAGGCGCTCCGCATTTTTTGCAGTGTCCTTCCTTCTTTTCTTCTTCTTCGGACGGTATTTCAGCTGTTCCTGTTTGAATATAAGAATTGAAGGCCTTTGAAAGATTGTCGATTCCTCCGATTTTGCTTATGGAAAAACCGAGCGCGAATTTTATCTTTCCGTCTTTTTCAATATAAAGCCTGCCGGTGGAAACAAAACGGTCATAGCTTAATTTGTAGGCTTCGGTTAAGCTGAATTCAGCCGTTTCGGTGATTTCAATTTTCGGCTCTATGCGCTTTTTTTGATTTTTTGTTTGCTTTATTTCAACGCTGCCGAAAGCGATATACAGCTTTTCGGAGTTAAACCATATCCAAGCGTCGCAAAAATTCATATCGCCGTCCATATCGCCCTTGCAGGAATAAATTATTCCGTCGGTGTTAAGTCCGGCATTTTGAAGCGCTTTTATTTCTTCGTTTGAAAACTTATCTTTTCCTACCGGGGGAGGAAAAGGCTGTTTATTTTGTTTATGTTTATTTTTCATATTTTGATCCTTATAATAAATTACAACTTTTTATTGCGAAATTGCATACATTTTATCATAATGTATTTTATAAGGTCAAGCCGTAAAAATGCGTTTTGATTTGATTTAACAAAAAATTTTATTTTCATATTGTTTTATTTATTTTTTTATGGTTTAATTATAGCAGCTTAGCTTTGAGAGGTTATATTTATGAAATTTTCCGAAATGCCGTATGAGCGTCCTGATAAGGATGAAATAATAGGTAACATAAAAAGATTAACTAAAGAACTTGAAAGCGCAAAAAGCTTTTCTGCGGCGGATGAAATATTTCTCAGAGAGGATAAATATTTCAGACATATAAATACTCTTCAAACGATCTGCGCCATAAGACACACAATTGACACCCGAGATAAATTTTATGACGAAGAGGAGAATTTTTGGAATTCCGCTTCTCCCGAAATATCAGAATTTCTGCAGGAATGGACAAAGGCCCTGCTTAACTCGGAATTCAGAAGTGAGCTTGAAAAGAAATACGGCGATATAATTTTTTTGAATGCCGAAATTGAATTAAAAACTTTTTCGCCCGATATTATTCCTCTTTTGCAGCAGGAAAACGATCTTGTTCAGGAATATGAAAAGCTTTTGGCTTCCGCTCGAATCCCCTTTGAAAACGGAGTTTATAATATTCCGCAGATGGCTCCTTTTAAGAATGATTCCGATGATAAACGCAGGCTCAGCGCATGGAAGGCGGAAGGAAAGTGGTATTCCGACAACGGCGCAAAGCTTGACGAAATTTATGATAAGCTTGTTTTTCTTCGCGATAAGGCGGGCAAAGCGCTCGGATATAAGGATTATACACAGCTCGGCTATTACCGTATGATGAGAAACTGCTATGATAAAAACGACGTTGAAAAATTCAGAAACGCCGTTATTAAATATCTCGTTCCCGTTGCCCAAAGGCTCTGCAAGGAGCAGGCGCAAAGGCTTAACGTTCCCTATCCTATGAGCTTTGCCGATAACGCGCTTATGTTCCGAGAGGGAAATCCGAAGCCAGCCGGAAACGCGGATGAAATAATGAGGCAGGCAAAATTGTTTTATGACGGGCTTTCAAATGAAACATCTGAATTTTTTGCAGATATGACCGAGAAAGAGACTATGGATCTGCTTGCCAAAGAGGGTAAAACGGGCGGCGGCTACTGCGAATCTATTTATGACTACGATATTCCATTTATCTTCGCGAATTTCAACGGCACAAGAGATGACGTTGAAACCGTAACTCACGAGGCAGGCCACGCCTTTGCAGGCTGGTATAACCGCAAAAGAGTTCCCGCCCAAACAGTTTGGCCGAGCCTTGAAGCCTGCGAAGTTCATTCAATGAGTATGGAATTTTTCAGTTGGCTTAACGCGGAGGGCTTTTTCGGAGATGACAGTGAAAAATTCAAATACGCGCATCTGGCTTCCTCTATAACGTTTATTCCTTACGGAACCATGGTGGATCATTTTCAGCATATAGTTTATGATCACCCTGAATATACTCCCGAAATGCGCCACAGCGAATGGAAAAGGCTTCTCGGAATTTATATGCCGTGGCTTCGTCTTGACGGAGAAATACCGTTTTATTCCGAAGGAAAAGGATGGCAGCGTCAGTCACATATCTACTGCGATCCTTTCTATTATATAGATTACTGCCTAGCCCAAACTGTTGCGCTCGAATTCTGGACTATGATTCAGAAGGATCCCGAAAACGCGTGGAAGCATTATATGAAATTTACCTCCCTCGGCGGGAGCAAAACATTTACCGAGCTAATTAAAGAAGCAGGACTTAAAAGTCCTTTTGATGAAGAATGCTTAAAAGAAGTGTGCGAAACGGCTGAGAGATGGCTCAGTAAATAAAAAACAGCCTTTCGGCTGTTTAATAAGCTTGAACATATTCAATTTGCGTTTTCCCAGTTATAGGCTCTCAGCTCTCCTCTTTCTTGAAGAGCGGGGAAGTTCCATTGCCTGAGAACTTCATAAACGCCAACGGCAGCAGAATTTGAAAGATTAAGACTTCTCGCATCGCTTATCATAGGAATGCGCACAGTTGTTTCGGGATTATCAAAGAGGAGTTTTTCCGGAAGTCCGGCAGTTTCCTTGCCGAAAACGAGAAAAACCTTTTCCGGGTAGCTTATGTCGGTGTAGCGGTGTTTTGCTTTTGTTGAAAAATAATAAAAATTTTCACCCGGATTGGCTTCAAAAAACGCAGCGGTTGAGGGATAATAGCTTATATCCAAAAAATGCCAGTAGTCAAGGCCGGCACGTTTCAGCTTTTTATCGTCAATCTTAAAGCCCATAGGCTCAACCAGATGTAGCTTTGCTCCTGTTGCCGCGCAGGTTCTTGCTATGTTGCCTGTGTTTTGAGGTATCTCAGGCTCTATCAAAACAATATTGAGTTCATACATATGCCATCGTTCTTCCTTTCTTTCAAAAAATTCTATCATAAAAAAACGGAAAAGTAAAATAATTTTTGAATTTCTGAGCATAATATCCTCGAAAGAGGTGTTATTATGAATTCAAAAAGCAATTCTGCAATGAAATACGTCGGTTCTGCAATGGCCATAGGCGGAGCTGTTATGCTCGGAAGCTCAATGATGAGCTCCGGTAAATCTCTTAAAAAAAGAGCAAAAAAGACCGCAAATAAAGCTCTTGACGCCATTGACAGCGCGCTTACCAATGTTCAGAATATGGTGAAATGATTTTTTGCGAAAACAGTTCAGCCAACGGGAAATAACCAATACGCACGGCGTTAATAAACGCTGTGCGCTGAACATTTTTTGTATAAAAACAGGGGTGTCAAAATGAAAAGATTTCTGATAATTCTAACAGTGTTTATTTTTGTTTTTCTTATCGGGTGCGGCAAAACAGTTGATGATTCCGATTCATCATCTTCATCTCCGCCCGTTATTCCTTCAGATGAAAGCTCTTCCGAAACCGAAAGCTTCAGCGAACCCGAGGTTGATCCTGTTGTTAATGAATCTGCAAAGGGCTGTTTTTACGGAGATAATACGGGAACCGATAAAACCTATACCGGACTTGAGCCTCTGCCTCTTTCGGATTTTAACGATCCTTCATTTGTTAATTCAAAGGGGCTTTCCGATAAAACCGTTGACCACAGCTTCGGTGTTGCAAAAAACGAACAACCTCACGATATAAGCGTTAATAATCAAAAGCTTTTTGATGAAAAGGGTTTTAACGCTATTGCTTACGATAATAAAACAGATGAAAAAATTCTTTATCTCACCTTTGACTGCGGCTATGAAAACGGCTATACCGCAAAAATACTTGACACTCTCCGAGATAAAGGGGTTAAGGCAGCTTTCTTTTGCACTCTTCCCGAGATGAAGCAAAACACCGAAATAATTGCCCGAATGATAAACGAAGGACATATTGTCGGCAACCATTCCGTTACGCATCCCGATTTTTCCGGCTTAACAAGGCAGCAGATGTATGATGAGGTCAAGGGCTTTGACGATTATATCCGAGAAAACTTCGGATATTCGGCTCAGTATTTCAGATATCCCCAGGGAAAATACAGCGAAAACTCTCTTGATATGCTGAATGAAATGGGATATACCTGCGTATTTTGGTCGCTTGCATATGCCGATTGGGATCTCAACAATCAGAAGGGGGCAAACAATGCTCTTGAAACTGTTATAGGAAGGATCCATCCGGGAGCAGTTATTCTTCTTCATTCCGTGTCTCCCGACAATGCTAATGCGCTCGCCGATATAATTGACACGGCAAGAAATATGGGATATGAATTCAGATCTCTCCCCGAATACAGAAATTAACAAAATAATAATGAGTTTGGGGAATGTTTTCTCCAAACTCCGTTTATAAAACACAGAAAGGTGAACTACATATATGAAGCTTCAGCAGATAGATAATGTCGGCACTCTCCAGGGTTTTGTTCTTGTTAGAATGTGCGAAAAAAAACAGACAAAAAACGGCGGCTCATATCTTGATATGACGATTTTTGACGGAGAAAGCGATTATTCGGCAAAGTGTTGGGATTTTAAGGATCGTGATGAAAACAAGCCCAAACAGAACACCCTTATTCTTGTGAGAGGAACCCTCGGTACATACAATAACCAGCCCCAGTTCAGAGTTGAGCGTTTCAGAAATGTTCTCGATTCCGATGATGTAAACATAGGCGATTTTATTCCCTCCGCATCATTTGAGGGTGAGGATATGTTTAACAGCATATTTTCATATGTTGAAAAATTTGAGGATGAGGAACTGAAAAGGCTTGTTTCGGCAGTTCTCGGTGAATATAAATCAAGAATTCTTGATCTTCCCGCCGCTTTCAGACTTCATCACGCCATAAGAGGCGGTCTTATGATGCACACTCTCTCTATCTGCCGTTTGGCAGAAGCCGTTTCCTGTCTTTATCCGTCGGTTGACTCCGATTTGCTGCTTTCCGGCGCAATACTTCACGATATTGCAAAATCAGAGGAATTCAGCCTTTCTCCAACAGGACTTGTTGACGGATATACCGTTTCGGGCACGCTTATAGGCCACCTTGTTAAGGGAGCTATGATAATTGAAGAGATCGGAATTAAAGAGGGAGTAAGCGAGAATACCCGTATGCTTATAGAGCATATGCTTATTTCTCACCACGGTATTCCGGACTACGGCGCGGCAGTGAGACCTCTGTTTTTGGAGGCTGAAATTCTTTCCGCGCTTGACACTCTCGATGCAAATATTTATGAAATTGAAAGCACAGTTAAAGACATAACCCCCGAGGCATTTTCAAACAAGATCTGGGCTTTGGAGGACCGAAAATTTTATAATCACTCCAGGAAGCCCGTTTGCACCGACGTTGACTTTAACTGGAAAATTGAAAAGATGGGTGAATAATAAAAATGCCGAAAGAAGGATATTGCTTCCTCTTTCGGCTGAATTTTTTTATAAAAGATTAAAGCATTGAAGCCGCAGCTGAGTCGAGCAGGAAGATGGCGTCATTGTGAGTTTGAAGGATCGAGGCGGGGCAGTTGGGAGAAACTTCTCCTTTAACCGCGCTGTAAACAGCCTGCGCTTTTGCTTCTCCTGTTGCTATAAGAACAATTTTTTTTGCGTTCATAATAGAGCCTATGCCCATTGTGAGGGCATAATGCGGCATTTCGGAATCGGTAAAATAACGGCTGTTTGCTTTGAGGGTTGAATCGGTAAGCTTAACCTTATGAGTGCCTTCGGAAAAGGATTCAGAGGGTTCATTGAAGCCTATGTGTCCGTTTACGCCTATTCCCAGAAGCTGAATGTCAATACCGCCGGCGTTCATTATTTTTTTATCGTATTCTTCGCCGTATTTATCGGTGTCGGCGGCGTTTCCGTCGGGAATGTTAACGTTGTTTTTATCAATGTCAACATAATTAAAAAGGTTTTCCATCATAAAGGTATAGTAGCTGTTTTTATCGTCTTTGGGAAGGTCGCAGTATTCATCAAGATTAAACGTGGTAACATCCTTAAAGCTTATTTCCCCGTTATTATACATTTTTATAAGCTCTTTATAGGTTTCAACCGGCGATGCGCCTGTTGCAAGCCCTAAAACCGGAGCAGAGTTTTCTTTGATAACATTTTGAAAAATGCGGGCGGCATAAAGAGCCAGATCGGCTGTGCTGTCAAAAATTTTTACTTCCATATCTTTTTTCCTCTCAATTGTTATAAAAAGAATTATATATCTTTATTTATCCCATGTCAACAAAAAATAAATTGTGGTAAAATAATCTTGTTTTAAATTTTATTATATGCTAAAATCAGAAAAGATATGACAGGGGGTAAAAAAATTGGCTGATAATATCTATTTCCGAACTTCGATAAACGGCTTTAACAAGGCAGATGTTCTGCAGTATATAAAAGGGCTTATCGATAAAAACGCTGAGCTCGCTTCAGAAATCGAGGCTCTTAAAAAAGAGCTTGACGAGCAAAAACAGCTTGCCGAGGAAAACGCGCAGAATGCCCCGGAGGTTTTGCCGGATGAAAATGACATTGAAAAACTCTCCGAACAAAAGCTCGGCAGGGTGATGTATGACGCACGCCGTTTTTCTGATTTGATCGTTAAAGAGGCAACCGACAGAGCCGATTTTATTTTTGCCAATGCAACCGATTCATCCGATAATCTGGCTGAACAGGTAAACGCTCTCAAAAAAGAGGCTGAAAGCTTTTCCTCCGATTTCAGTTCAGCTCTTGCGGAGATAACAAAAAAACTATCTTCCCTCGGAAATTCACTTTCGGATTTCAGAAACGAGGTTGAAGAACAAAAGAAAAATTTTGAAGAGAAAATAAAAAATAATGACTGATAAAATAATACATACCGAAAATTTAAGAAAAGAAATACCGGGCTTAAGAGCAGGAGATAAGGTTCTGCTCTCAGGCACGGTTTATACCGCCCGCGACGCTGCGCACGCGCGAATTTTTTCTCTTCTTGATTCTAACGAAGAGCTTCCTTTTGATATAAAAGACGCAGTTATTTATTACGCCGGTCCAACGCCCTCAAAGCCCTCCGGGCAGATTGGCTCTTTCGGTCCTACAACATCAGCAAGAATGGATAAATTCTCTCCGCGCCTTCTCGATTTAGGGCTTGCCGCTATGATAGGAAAAGGAAACAGAGACAGCTTTACCTCCGAGGCTATAAAAAGAAACTGCGCCGTTTATTTTTGCGCAGGCGGAGGATTTGGAGCGCTTATAAGCGAAAGTATAGCGAGCATTGAGGAGATAGCCTTTAAAGAGCTCGGCTGCGAGAGCGTTAAAAAGCTTGAAGTAAAGAATTTGCCTCTTGTTGTCGGCGTTGATTGCCTCGGAAACAGTATTTTTAACAGGTAGAATAAAAATATGAATAATGAGCTTATTGAATTAAGAAAAAAGATTATCGAGAGAGATTATTCTCGGCTTAATAGTATGCAGTTTCGAGCAGTGACCGAAGTTGAGGGGCCGCTGCTTATTCTTGCGGGGGCGGGGAGCGGAAAAACAACAGTTATTGTTAACCGTATAGCCTGCCTTATAAAATATGGCAGCGCTTACACATCCGATAAAATCTTTTCGGGCTTTGCAAAAGAGCCTGAGGAGCTTTTTAAAAGATATCTCAGCGGTGACAGCTCTGTATATGAAGATATCGCCCCAATGCTTTCGGTTAATGCGCCGAAGCCCTGGCAGATTCTTGCCATAACCTTTACCAACAAGGCTGCAAGCGAAATGAAGGAACGCCTTGTTAATATGCTCGGCGATGCAGGAAACGAGATTTGGGCGAGCACATTCCACGCTGCCTGTGTTCGAATTTTGAGGCGTGAAGCGGATAAAACAGGCTTTTCTTCTCATTTTACCATATACGATACTGACGATCAGAAAAGGCTTATAAAAGACTGTATGCGTCAGCTTAATATAGACGAGAAATTCTTATCTCCGAAAACGGTTATGGGCGAAATCAGCAGGGCGAAGGACGAACTTATTTCCCCGGAGGATTATAAGACCGACTCTTTAAGAGGCTATGATCCCAGAAAAGAAGAGATAAAAAATATTTATTCAATGTATCAGAATATGCTGAAAAATGCCGACGCGATGGATTTTGACGATATTATCGTTAATACCGTTAAGCTTTTAAGCAATGACAGGGAAACGCTTGAGTTTTATCAGAACCGCTTCAGATATATTTTGGTTGACGAATATCAGGACACTAACCACGCCCAATATGTTCTTGTGTCTCTCTTAGCCGGCGGACATAAAAATATCTGTGTTGTCGGTGACGACGATCAGAGCATATACAGCTTTCGCGGCGCAACCATTGAGAATATTCTCTCTTTTGAAAAGCAGTTTGATAACGCCAAGGTTATAAGGCTTGAAGAGAATTACCGCTCAACAACAACAATTCTTGACGCGGCAAACAGCGTTATAGCCAACAACAGCGAGCGCAAAGGCAAAAATCTTTGGACGTCAAACGGCGAGGGAAGCAAAATAGAGCTGCATACCTGCTCCGATGAAATGGACGAGGGGCGATTTGTTGCCGACACAATAATTGAAAAAAGCAGCTCCGGCAAAAATTTTTCCGATTTTGCCGTGCTTTACAGAACAAACGCCCAATCAAACAATATTGAGCGGTCTCTTGTTAGAAGCGGCATACCGTATAGAGTTATAGGCGGCAGGCGATTTTATGACAGAAAAGAGATACGCGACGCAATAGCCTATCTTTCTGTTGTAACAAATCATAACGACAGCATAAGGCTTCGCCGCATAATAAACGAACCAAAACGCGGGATCGGCGAAACAACAATGAATAATGTTACCATCATTTCATCGCATCTCGGAGAGAGCGTTTTTGAGGTAATGAAACGCGCTGATGAATACAGCGCCCTTTCAAGAAGCTCCGCTAAACTCAAGCTGTTTACTGAAATGATAGAGACCTTTTCCGAGAAAATGCAGGAAAATTCTCTTGCCGATACCTTCAGAATAATAATGAACGAATCGGGATATATAGCCTCGCTCTCACTTGATGAAGAAACAAAGGAAGAGCGAACCTCTAACCTTGACGAATTATATTCAACCATTGCCCGATATGAGCAGGAATACGGCGATTCGGCTTCAATGGAGGGATTTTTAGAGGAGGTCGCTCTTTTATCGGATATTGATAACTACGATGAAGAACTGGATACTGTTATACTTATGACGCTTCACGCCGCAAAGGGGCTGGAGTTTCCGGTTGTATTCCTTGTTGGCATGGAAAACGGGCTGTTTCCGTCCTCGCAGTCAATAGGCGATGAGAGGGGGCTTGAAGAAGAAAGGCGGCTGGCATATGTTGGAATAACAAGGGCAAAGAGCGAGCTTTTGTTAACAAAAGCCTCGCAGCGTATGCAATACGGCAAAACGGCCGTTAATCCTCCGTCTGTTTTTCTTGAAGAGATACCGAAGCGCCTTATAAACGACACTTCTCCAAAATATGTCTCCCACAGCGAATATTCTTCCGCTTATTCATCTTATATAAATAAACGTTCATCTAACGGTTATTCAGCCGGCAATAATCAAAATCCAAAAAACAATACTTTTGTTCTCAATTCCTTCTCGGCAGAAAAAAAGGAAACGCCGGCGCCGGAGCTCGCTCTGAGACCCGGCGACAGCGTTCGCCATAAAAAATTCGGAGACGGTTTGGTTGTTTCAGCGGAACCGATAGGAAATGACGTTCTTCTTCAAGTTGCGTTTAATACGGTTGGAACAAAAAAGCTTATGCAAAAGGCCGCGCGCCTTGAAAAAATATAAATTTTGCTTAATAAGTGGAAAAAGGTCTGCTGTTTGAGAGTTTATAGCTTATAGCGTCTTTGTCCTTATCAAATCTGTATACGCTTAAAATAAGTCCGATGCCTATGTAAACGCAAAGGTTTGATGAACCTCCCGCGCTGAAAAACGGCAGCGTTATGCCAATAACCGGCAAAAGCTTGAGGCACATACCGATATTTATAATGGTCTGGCTTCCTATCATTGCCGCCATACCGTAGCACATCAGCTTTGTTGCTCCGTATCGTGATTTATGTCCGACAAGCATAATTTTTATAATTATACCGAGGAGAAGCATCAGGGCCGCGGCGCAGCCTATTATCCCCAATTCCTCGCCGATACAGGTGAATATCATATCGTTTTCCGCCTCTGGGATAGCGTTTTCAACCTGAGTAAGATTGCCGTTAAAAAGTCCTTGCCCTGTGAGCCCGCCGGAGATTATCGCTTTCATCCCCTGATTTTGCTGAAACATAACGTCAGTATACCTATCGGGATAAATAAGCCCCAATATCCTGCTCTTTTGAGTTGTATCAAAAACAAAATACCATACCGCAGGTATTGCGGCGACAGCGGCGGCGGCTCCTATGGCAAAATATCTGAGCTGAACTCCTGCGCAGAACATCATAACAATAAAAATAATAAGAAACACCAGTGCGCTTCCCATATCTCCCGTTAATGCAACCAGCCCGATAGGAACGGCAGCGTGAACGCATAAAAGCAAAACGTGAAAAAACTTTGTAATTTTATCGCTTACCAGCTCAATATGCATTCCAAAGGTTATAATAAAACCGATTTTCAAAAGCTCAGACGGCTGAAAATAAAGTCCGCTGTTTCCGAGCGATAGCCATGTTTTTGCGTCCGGGCGTTCTGCAGGCCCCTTACCCCATATAAACAGCGACAGCATCAGCAGAATGCAAACCGCACCTATAAAGGGGAACATCTTTGTTATAAAGTTATAGTCAATAAAGGATACGGCAATGGCAATAGCAAGGCCAAGCGCAACCGCAAGTATCATAGTTCTCGCGTCACGCGATATAAATCCGCCCTCCGGAATGGTTGCTCTTGTTGCGCTGAAAACCATAGTTATTCCGAAAATTGACGTTGCAATGCAGAGAAGCATCAGAATAAAATCAGTTTCATTTATCAGATTTTTAATTTTATATAAAATATTTTTCATCAAAATATTGCCTTTCAAAACGGATAATTATATTATATTATTTTATTGACGGTATTTCAATACCTTCTTTTAGCGGAGTTGAAAATTTTGTCGCAGTTTATAACTAAAAGTGAAAGAGAAACGGCTGATTTGGCCGAAAAGCTCTGTAAAAACATAAAAGCCGGAAGTATCGTGCTGTTTTTCGGAGAAATGGGCGCGGGAAAAACCGCCTTTGTAAGGGGTGCGTTAAAGGCTTATAATAACCCCTCGTTTGTTTCAAGCCCAACCTTTGCGCTTGTTAATGACTACGGAGGCTCTCCCCGGATATATCATTTTGATATGTACAGAGTTACCGATGAAAACGACCTCTATTCCAGCGGTTTTTTTGATTATGCCGATGAAAACAGCGTCCTCTTTATCGAATGGAGCGAAAATATAATTGAATTTATAGAGGATTATTATTCGGACAGAATCATAAAAATTGATATTCAGAAAAGCGTGAACGAAAGCGAAAGAATTATAACGGTTGAGGGAGGCGAGTTTTAATGACAATACTGGGAGTTGAAAGCTCTGCGGTGTCAGCCGGAGCGGCAGTTCTTAAGGACGGCAAGATTATATCCGAGAGTTATTTAAATGTTGGGCTTACTCATTCCGAAACGCTTATGACCCTTGTTGACACTTGCCTTAAAAACGCAGGCTTAACAGCAGACGGTATTGACGCGTTTGCCGTATCAAAAGGCCCAGGCTCTTTTACCGGAATAAGGATCGGCATTTCAGCCGTTAAGGGAATGTGTTTCGGCTCGGGGAAACCTGTTTACGGTATCTCAACCCTTGAGGCGATGGCATACGGCGCGGCGGCAGAGGACGTTATAATCTGCCCCGTTATGGATGCAAGATGCAATCAGGTTTATAACGCATTATTTACTTTTAATAATAAGAAATTAACAAGGCTGTGTCCCGACAGGGCAATAAAGCTTAATGAGCTATATGATGAAATAAAAAATACAGATAAAAGGATTTTGCTCATCGGTGACGGCAGCGATATAACAAAAAAATATTTTGAAGAACAAAATTTTGCAAATTTTTCGGTTTTTTCCGAAATTTTTAAATTTCAGCGCGCCTGCGGTGTTGCATTTGCGGCTTTTTTACGTTATAATGAAGGTGACAGCGGCGAAACGGGCGATGCTCTTCAGCCTGCCTACCTGAGACTTGCTCAGGCCGAGAGAGAAAGACAGCAAAGGAGCGAGAAAAAATGATTGCTTTGAGTTCAGACCACGCGGGATTTCCGCTTAAGGAAGAAATAAAGGTTTTTTTAGACAGCAAAGGGATTGAATATAAAGATTGCGGAGCTTATAACACGGATTCCGTTGATTATCCGTATCAGGCAAAAAAGGCCTGCGATCTTGTTGTTAGCGGTGAGTGCGAAAAGGCAATTCTCTGCTGCGGAACAGGTATCGGTATTTCCATCTCCGCCAATAAGATCAAGGGAATAAGAGCCGCCTGCTGCACCGATTATTTCAGCGCAAAATATACCCGCCTTCATAACGATGCAAACGCTCTATGCCTCGGAGCAAGAGTTATTGGAGCCGGAGCGGCTATTGAGCTTGTTGACGTTTTCCTGAACACCGAATTTGAGGGCGGCAGACATCAGAGACGTGTTGACCAGATAACGGAAATTGAAAATATGCAGTAATTTAAAAACAGCGATTTTTTGTCGCTGTTTTTATTGATATTTTGAAAAAAATATAATATAATTATCTAAATTTACGGAAAGGACGGTTTTTATGTCAAACATAACCATAACCAATCATCCTCTTATTCAGCACAAACTATCCATTTTAAGGGACAAGAACACCGCTTCAAAGGAGTTCAGAGCGCTTATAAGCGAAATAGCAATGCTTATGTGCTATGAAGCCACCCGCGATCTTGAATTAACTGACGAGGATGTTGAAACACCCGTTGCGATTGCCCACGTTAAAAAGCTCTCGGGCAAAAAGCTTGCCATAATTCCCATTCTCAGAGCCGGTCTCGGAATGGTGGACGGCGTTACGGCTCTTATTCCGTCCGCAAGAGTTGGGCATATCGGATTATACAGAGATCCGGAATCTTTGCAGCCGGTTGAATACTACTGCAAGCTTCCTCACGACATAGAAGAAAGAGACGTTATAGTTGTTGATCCAATGTGTGCGACCGGCGGCTCTGCAATAGACGCCATTTCCCTCATAAAAAAGAAAGGACCGAAAAATATCAAATTTATGTGTACGATAGCCGCTCCCGAAGGACTTAAAGCTCTTCAGGATGCTCATCCCGATGTTGATATTTACTGTGCCGCCCTTGACGACTGCCTTAATGACCACGGCTACATAGTTCCCGGTCTCGGCGATGCCGGTGACAGAATATTCGGAACGAAATAATTCAATAATTAAATAACAGATAAAAAGATGCTTCCTCAGCGCATTGCTGAAGGAAGCTTTTTTCAGTTGATCAATATGCCGCAGCACATATCGTTTTCAATTCCGGTTATCTTTACTTTCAGTATCTGTCCGTTTAACGCGTTTTCGCAGCGAACCGCTACCGGGGTGTAGTTTTTCGTGTAGCCCCGCTGCAATCCGTTTTTAGGCGTTTCAAACAGGACCTCTTGCTCGGTTCCTATAAGATTATTAAGAAAACCGAGACGTATTTCATCGCATTTTTTTTGAAGAAAAGAGCAGCGCTCGGTTTTAGTTTTTTTGCTTATCTGATTTTCATAATTTGCCGCCGGGGTTCCTTCTCTTGAAGAAAACGGAAAAACGTGTACCTTCATAAAGCCTATCTTTTCTGCAAATTCGGCGGTATCATTAAAATCATCTTCCGTTTCGCCCGGAAAACCCACAATAATGTCGGTTGTAAGCGATAAGTCCGGAAATGCTTCTTTGAGTTTTATGCAGAGCTGTTCAAATTCTGCCCGGCTGTAATGCCTGTTCATTTTTTTCAGCGTTTTATCGCAGCCGCTTTGAAGTGATAAATGAAACTGAGGACAAAACTTTTTCATTTTTTTGAGATTTTCAATAACTTCATCGGTTATATGATCCGGTTCAAGCGAGCCGAGGCGAATTCTCTCAATTCCGGGGGTGTTTTCGGCAAGAATAAGAGCGTCGCAAATATTTTTTTTGATTTCAAGCCCATAGGCGGAAAGGTTGATGCCAACAAAAACTACCTCTTTATAGCCGTTTTCGGCAATAGTTTTCAGTTCGTCCGCTATTTCATCCAGGGGTCTTGAACGGGAAAATCCCCTTGAAACGGGAATAATGCAGTAGGTGCAGTAGCGGTTGCATCCGTCCTGAATTTTGATAAAAGCTCTTGTGTGTCCTTCAAAGCTTGCAGTTCCGTATGATGAATATTTATCCTCTTTTTTGTGAGAGATAACGTTAACGGTTCTTTTCTTGCTTTCATTAAAAGCTTTTATTGCCGAAATAAGCTCGCTGTTGGTTTTGTTCCCCAAAATAATGTCTGCCTCGCTCAGGGCTTCAAGCTCGTTCTTATAAGCCTGAGAATAGCAGCCTGTTAAAACTGTTATGGCGTTCGGATGCTCGTTTCTGAGCTTTCTTAATGCCTGACGCGATTTTCTGCTGCTTTCTGCGGTTACCGTGCAGGAATTTACAATATAAACATCGGCCTCTTCGCTTGAAGAGGCAAGGGCGAAACCGTTTTTTTTCAGTTCCTCGATCAAGGAATTTGTTTCATATTGATTTACTTTGCAGCCCAAAGTAACAAAAGCAGCCTTCATAAATTTCTCCGTTAAGTTTAATATGCAGTAATGAATCTCATTATATTATAAAAAAAAATCTTTTGCAATAAAAACTTTTTGTTCGTTTCGTTAATTAAAGCGTTATTTTAAGCATATTTTTTTATTGGAGGAATTGACTATGAAAAAATTATTATCTGTTTTATTGTTTTTTGCATTGCTGTTTAGCAGCGTTTCCGCATCTTTTGCGAGCGGAGGAGGAATTGATGAAGTATTTATGCAGGATGGGTAAGCCCCTCTCTTAACGTTAAATCTCTCTGCAGACGTTGAAGTAAACGCCAAAGCCTATGCCCTGATGGACATAAACACCGGCACTCTGCTTGCGGCTGATAATGAAAATGAAAAGCTTTATCCCGCGTCCGTTACAAAAATTATGACTCTTCTTTTGGTTTGTGAGGCAATAGATGCGGGAAAACTCTCT
>JAFLUL010000039.1 GCA_022508845.1 Oscillospiraceae bacterium
CCTATGTCCTTCTTCATACTGCAAACTTGCCTGCGGCATTTGCAATGAGCCTGTTCTATTTTATTTTTCCGAAGGACAGCTTTTTGGGCAGGCTCAATTTAAGGTGCCAGCACATTATAAACTTTTTTGAAGTTCTCGGAACGTTCTGCGGACACATACTGAACGCCTATGCATATATCCCAAAGTATGACCGCCTCCAGCACATCTTTTCGGGCTTTGCAGGTGTTATCGCCGGATATTATATCTATAAGGCCTTTATTTCAAAAGAGAACAGGTTAAAGTATGTTAATCCGGAAGCGGCAACATTTTCAGCAACTTCGTTTTCGTTTATGATAATAGCCCTTTGGGAGGTTCAGGAGTTTATCAGCGATTATCTCATTGGCTCGCAAAATCAGGGGTATTATTACGTTCCGCCCGAAAATGACATTTTCTTTAAGATTTTCGGCGACGGGGCAAGAAGAGGCGAGGGACAGTTCCCGCTTTGGGACACAATGCTCGATATGATCGACGCCGCAGCTGCAACGGCCGTTGCGGGAATAGTTCTTTATATCCTTCTCAGGATAATAAAAAAGAAAGTCCTTGAAAAGAAAGAACTTTCAGAGCAAAAAAAAGAGAAAATAACTGCCTGAATAAACACTGATAAAATAAATAATTCGGAATTAGGAGTTTGGAATTAAAAAAGAATTTGGTTTTTAGGGTTTAGATTTCGGAACCTTCGGTTGGCATTAAAAAAACGGAATTGTTTGCGTTTTTCCGAAATTCTTAATTCCGAATTTTCTATTTCGCATTCCGCATCAAAAAAACTACCCTTAGCAGGGTAGTTTTTGATTGTTTATGCTCTTTTGTTTATAAGAGAGCTGCTGTCGGGGAAGTCCATTCTGGCGATGTTCGCGCCAACGGCGGTGAGCTTTTTAACAACGTCCTCATAGCCTCTGTCGATGTGGATAATATCCTCGATCTCGGTTGTTCCCTTTGCGCAAAGTCCCGCGATTATCATTGCGGCTCCGGCTCTCAGGTCGTCCGCCTTGACCGGAGCGCCCTTTAATACCGCGCTGCCCTGAACAATAGCTGCCTTGCCCTCGATCTGGATCTGCGCTCCCATGCGGGTGAGGTGGTCAACATAGCGAAAACGGTTGTCCCATACGCTGTCGGTAACAATGCTTATGCCCTCGCAAAGAGAGAGCAGAACCGTAAACTGCGGCTGCATATCGGTTGGGAAACCGGGGTGCGGCATTGTTTTAATATTGCAGCCGTGAAGCCTGCCGGTTGCGTAAACTCTTATTGAATCGTCAAATTCCTCAACTGCCGCACCGCATTCTCTCAGCTTTGCGGAAATCGGTTCAAGGTGTTTCGGAATAACGTTTTTTATAAGCAGGTCGCCCTTGGTTGCCGCTGCAGCAACCATATACGTTCCTGCCTCTATCTGGTCGGGAATTATGGAATAATTGCAGCCGTGAAGCTCGGGCACGCCAACGATTTTTATAACATCGGTTCCCGCGCCCTTTATATCGGCTCCCATAAGGTTCAAAAAGTTTGCAACGTCAACTATATGAGGCTCTCTCGCGGCGTTTTCGATAACGGTTACGCCCCTCGCCTTAACGGCGGCAAGCATAACGTTTATCGTTGCTCCAACGCTTACCTTATCAAAATATACGGACGCGCCTATGAGCTTTTGAGCCTTTGCCTTTATCATGCCGCCGTCGGTTGAAATAATTGCTCCGAGAGCGGAAAAGCCTTTAAGATGTAAATCTATCGGGCGAACGCCTCCGAAATTGCAGCCGCCGGGCATAGCAACCTTTGCCTGGGTATACATTCCAAGGAGCGCGCCGAGAAGATAATATGAAGCGCGCAGATTTTTGGTAAGCTCATAGTGCACGGGCTTTGAAACAACATTTCGGGTGTCGATCTTAACGGTTGAGCGAGCGATATATGTTATCTCGGAACCCATTGCCTCAAGAATGGTGAGCATAGAGTTTATATCTCTTATATCAGGAACATTTTCAATAATAAAGACGTCTTTTGCAAGGAGGGTGGCGGGCAAAATTGCAACGGCAGCGTTTTTCGCGCCGCTTATTTCTATTTCGCCCCGCAGAGCCTTTGAGCCCCTAATTACGAATTTTTCCACAAGGGCACTTCCTATCTTATTTTTTTATATAAAAATGAGTTGAATTTTAAGTAACTGCTTTTGTAGTTTTTGTATTATCCTGCAAAAAATACTCTAAGCTATGACATTATATCATTAAAATTCGATAAATTAAAGAGTTTATAACAAAAAAAATCAAGATATGAAAATTTCGGATATTTCTAACAAAATTTACATAAAAATTTTGTTAATTCCAGTATTAAGTGCGAGTTCATTTGTTCCAATAATTGCCCGGGCTTTGCATCCCTCGGGAACGATAAATGTGTATTCTGTGCCCTCGTTTGTTCTTGACCACTGCGAAACTATCTCTCCGCGCCTTGTTTTTATTGAAGCCTTAACAAAGGTGAGGCGGCTGTCCGTTTCGGGAGCGAAGAGGATCTTTTCGTAGGCGGGGACATCGCCGTCGGGACGGATTCCCGCCATATTTTCATACATCCACTGTCCAACAGCTCCGTAGGCATAGTGGTTAAAGGAATTCATTCCAACATCCGCGAATTCGCCGTCGGGACGGATTCCGTTCCAGCGTTCCCACATCGTTGTTGCGCCCTTTGTAACGGGATAGAGCCACGAGGGGAATTCCTTCCTGAGAATAAGGTCGTAGGCAAGCTTTGTTTCGCCGAGAGAAGAGAGCAGCGGCAAGAGATACGGCGTGCCTACAAAGCCGGTGGTGAGGTGGCCGCTTTCGTTTATGAGCCTTAAAAGCTGTTCGGTTACGGGGCGGCGGTCTTTTGCCAAATTGAACCAAAGAGCCAAAACGCAGGCGGTTTGGGTGTTTGAGGTCATTTCGCCGTTTTCGTTTATATAAGTGTTGTTAAAGGCGTCAACTATTTTTTCGTAAAGCTTTTCGTAGGCTTCAACGTTCTTGCCCAAAACCTTTCCAGCCTTTATGAGCAGGGCTGCGGAATAGCAGAAAAACGCCTGAGCTATGAGATGCTTGTTTGTTGCTCCTTCGCAGGCTTCAAGGTTCGGCAGGTCAAGAGAGAGCCAGTCGCCGAAGTGCCATTGATTATTGTGGAGATACGGGTCAGTGCTTCTGTCCTCAAGGTCCTCATCGTCTTCCCATATGACCTTCTTTTTTGCCTTGAGAACCATATAGTCCACCCAGTTCTTCATAAGCGTCCAGTTCTCTTTGAGTATGTCCTTGTTTCCGTAGGTTAAATACATCTGCCAGGGGAGAATGGTTGCAACGTCCGCCCAGGCAGCGCTTCCGCCGCCGCAGTCCTTATGGCAGGGAACATATGAGGGTATCATTCCCTTTCTTGTTTTCTGAGAGCTTCTGAGGTCTCCCATCCATTTCTTAAAGAAGGTGTAAACGTCAAAATTGAGAGAGGCGGTTTTGCAGAAAACCTGGGCGTCGCCCGTCCAGCCCAAACGCTCGTTGCGCTGAGGGCAGTCGGTGGGAACGTCAAGGAAATTGCCCTTTTGTCCCCAGATGATGTTTGAATAGAGCTTATTGAGATATGGGTCGGAGCAAACAAAATCTCCCGTGCGCTCCATTTCGGAATTAACCGCTATAGCGGTGAACACAGAGGGATCGCTTACCCTTATTCCGGTAACCTTTATGTATCTGAAGCCGTAAAAGGTGAAGATCGGTTTGATTTCGTGCTCTTTGCCGTCGCCGATAACGGTGAGGGTTTGTTTTGCCGAGCGAAGATTCGCTGTGTAAACATTGCCGTCCTTATCCAGCATTTCAAAGTGGACTATCTTTGCCTTTTTTCCATCCCCGAGCTTTGAATTAAAGGTGATATATCCCGTTATTTCCTGCCCGAAGTCGATAACGGTTTCTCCCTTAGGCGTTTTTATGAGCTTTCTCCCCGAAAAACGCTCCTGCTCGGTTATGTATTCGCCTTCCTGAGGAATGAGAATGTCCTTTGAATAGGGAACCTCGGCGGCAGAGGAGAAAGCTGAGGGGGAATAGGAGAAGTCAACAGTCTCGCCGTTATAGATGTTATTATAGCGAATTATGCTCTCTCTCACCTTCCAGGAGGAGTTTGTGTATATAAATTCCTCGGCGCCGTCGCAGTAAACAAGCCGAACGGCTGCAATAAGAAGGGGATCGGTTGACGCTTTAAGGGGGCTTTCTTCGTCATACCAGTCGTGGAAGAGCCAGCCCTGACCAACCTCAACGCTTATTTTGTTTTTTGCCTTTATAAGGGGAGTAATGTCGTAGGTCTGCACCTGAAGGCGGTTAAAATAGTCTGTCCAGCCCGGCATCAGAACGCTCTTATGCGCGGGAGAGCCGTTTATAAATAGCTTATAAACGCCCAGAGCCGTGATCTCAATTTCGGCTTTTTTAACTTCCTTCCCGGCGTCAAACGCCTTAAAAAAGGTAAGTCCCGCTTCGCCATTTGAGGCTTTGGGTTTTATCCATTCGGCATTTTTAATGTAGTTCATAGCTTCTTCTCCTTTATGATATATCAGCAAAGAGCTTTTGGACGCTCTTTTTCAGACCTTGGTTTTTTGGGAGGGTGAGGCTCGGATCCTCCTCCAGAATTTTTTTTGCGTCTCTGCCCGCGGCATACATAATTTTTGAGTCCGTCATAAGGTCGGCTATTTTCATCGAGGGCAGTCCGCTCTGGCGCGAGCCGAAAAAGTCGCCCGGGCCTCTTATCGCGAGATCCTCCTCGGCTATTTTGAAGCCGTCGTTTGTTTTTTTCATTATATCAAAACGGCGGCGCGCCGTTTCGCCCTCGGCGTCGCTTATCAGTATGCAGTAGGATTTTTCATTTCCTCTGCCCGTTCGCCCTCTGAGCTGATGAAGCTGCGAAAGCCCGAAGCATTCGGCGTTTTCAATAACTATAATATTGGCGTTAGGAACGTCTATGCCAACCTCGATAACGGTTGTGCATATGAGCAGCTTCGTTTTCCCCGAGGCAAAGCTGTTCATAACCGCGTCCTTTTCCTTGGGCTTCAGCTTGCCGTGGAGCAGGGCGGTAGGATAGTCCTTAAAAACTCCCTCGCTGAGCTCCTTCATATATTTTTTTGCCGAAAGACGCCTGTTTTTTATTTCCTCGTCCTCGTTTTCTTCCTCTTTTTCTTCAACCAGGGGACAAACGATATATCCCTGCCGCCCTGCGTCCAGCTGCTTTTTTATAAAGGCGTGAATTCTCTCGTGGAAGCTCGAGGGAACGCAAAAGGTGTCTATCTCCTGTCTGCCCTTCGGCTTTTCATCCAAAACCGAAATGCTCAGATCTCCGTAAATTATCAGCGACAGGGTTCTCGGTATGGGAGTTGCGCTCATAACAAGAACGTGGGGGTCTTTTCCCTTTGCCCGAAGGGAGCTTCTCTGAGTAACTCCGAAGCGGTGCTGCTCGTCCGTTACACACAAAGCAAGGTTATTAAACTCAACGCTCTCGGTTATAACTGCGTGAGTTCCTATTAAAAGAGAAATATCTCCGTTTTTGAGAGCGGCAAGAATATTTTTGCGCTCGCTTGCTTTGGTGCTGCCCGTGAGCAGGGCAACGCTAACGCCCGTGCCGGCAAAGAATGATGAAAAGCTGTTAAAGTGCTGGCGGGCGAGAACCTCCGTTGGAGCCATAAGCGCGCTTTGAAAGCCGCTTTTTGCCGCGCAATAAATAAGCGCGGCGGCAACTGCCGTTTTCCCGCTTCCGACATCCCCCTGAAGCAGTCTTCTCATCGGTTTTTTTTCGCTCATATCCGCAAGACACTCTTTAACCGAGCGCTTTTGAGCGTTTGTTGGTGAAAATGGGAGAAGCGAAAAAAATTCCTCGGCAAAATCATCTTTTATGAGGTAAGCATCGGTGGGGTCATCCGCGTCGTTTCTTTTAAGAAGCCCGAGCTGCAAAACGAGCAGCTCTTCATATATCAGCCTTCTTCTGGCAGCGCTTATGTCATCCTCACTCTGAGGAAAGTGTATCAGCCTTAAGGCCTCTCCCAGAGGGCAGAGTTTGTATTTTAAAACGGTCTCCTCGCTTATGGGGTCGGGTATATTATCTTTATAAAGCCGGAGCGCGTTTTTAACCGCGTTTGAAATAATTTTTGAAGAAAGCCCTGAGGTTAGAGAATAAACGGGGTGAAAAAATTCATTGTTCTCAGCCGGGCAAAATCTCGGTGAGGTCATTTCGAAATAGCCGCCTGATCCGCCGGAGAGCTTGCCGAAAAAAAGATATTCCTCGCCCTCTTTAAGCTGCCCCGCAACGTATTTATTCCCGAAAAAGGTCATCATCACAACGCTCTCGCCGTCTGTTGCCGAAAGCTTTGTTATTATCATCCCGCCGGGAGTTTTATAAACAGAGGGGCTGAAAGAAACTATGGCTTTAATGCATACCTTTTCGTCGGGAACGCATAGCTTTATGGGACGAATGTTTTTCCAGTCCTCATAGTATCTCGGAAAGGTGTAGAGCAGTTCGCCGATATTGGTTATGCCCAGCTTTTTAAACTGCTCGGCTCTGGTTTTTCCTATTCCCTTAAGGTACTGTATGTCAGTGTTCATTATGTTGTTCATAATTATATCTTACTACTTTATTTTGGAAATTGCAATTGGTTTTTAGAGGCGGAGAAAGGCGCAAAAAAAATGCTTGAAGATTAGCCTCTTTTATGTTATCATATCCAAAAAACAGGAGGATGGGACTATGGCTAAATGGGATGAGGAATACTTAAAGCTTTGCAGAACGATACTTGACAGCGGCATAAGGGTTCATAACCGCACCGGAATTGACACCGTTAAGCTGCCTGCCTGGAGCTTTTCATTTGACCTCGGGGAGGAATTTCCCATTCTCACAACAAAGCAGCTTTTTATCCGCCAGGCTGTTTTGGAGATGCTCTGGATATATCAGGTTCAGTCAAATGACGTTCGTTGGCTGAGAGAGCGAAACGTTAATATATGGAACGAATGGGAGATAGATGAAAACGGCTTTTGGATAGCTGAGCAAATGCTTCCCGATGAAAACGGCGAACTGAAAAAAAGCGTTGTTAAAAAGGAATTCGGCAAAGAATGGGCACATACTATAGGCACCGCCTACGGCTGGATAGTTAAAAAATTCGGGCTTACTCAGAGCCTTATTGACACTATAAAGAACAACCCCGAGGACAGACGTATGATAATGTCGCTCTGGCAAAACGATTATCTGAAAACCGCCGTTTTGCCCTCGTGCGTTTGGAGCAGCGAATGGGACGTTACAAACGGAAAATTAAACGCCCTCGTCCATCAGAGAAGCTGCGACGTGCCTTTGGGACTGCCGTTTAATATAACGCAGTATGCCGCTCTCCTGTGTATGCTGGCGCAGGTTTGCTCTCTTAAGCCCGGAACGCTTAATTGGAGCATAAAGGACGCTCATATTTATGTTAATCAGATAGAGCCTGTAAAGGAGCAGTTAAGGCGCTTTGACGAAAACGGTTCCCTGCCCGCGCCGAAGCTCTGGCTCAACCCCGAAATCGACGATTTCTTTAAGTTTGACAATTCAAAAGATCTGCTCGACGTTAAGCTCATAGGCTACGAGCATATGGGAAAGCTCAATTTTCCGATAGCAACGTAACTCACTTCGTTTGCGGGATGATGTTTGCTGCCGCTTGCGGGATAGGGGAATTATTATTTTATAATTTGATGTTAAAATTCATATTGATATTCCCGTTAAATTATGAAATTTTTAATTTGCATTAAAATCAAAAATCACTTGCGATTTTCCGCGACCCCCGCCTCCCATCCCTATGCCTCATTCCCAAACATTTTTCATTAAGATAAGGAGAATCCTGTGATTATATCAATGATCGCCGCCGTTGGAAAAAACGGCGAGCTTGGAAAAAACAACGCGCTTTTATGGAAGCTCGACGGCGATTTGCCGTTTTTTAAGCGCACAACAATGGGAAAGAGCGTTATTATGGGCAGAAAAACCTTTTTATCTCTTCCCAAAGCTCTTCCCGGAAGAAAAAATATAGTTATAACCGCAAACAAGGATTTTACCGCTGACGGCGCATTAACGGCATCTTCGCCCGAAGAAGCCCTTTTTCTCTGCGAAAACGAAGAAGAGGTATTTATAATCGGCGGCGGTCAAATTTATGCCTGTTTTATTAACAGGGCGGACAGGCTGTATCTCACCGAGGCTGACGCCGAGGACTCTTCCGCCGACACTTATTTTCCCGCATTTGACTCCGAAAATTTCATAAAAACAGTTATTGACGAAGGCGGAACGGATATAAAATATAAACATATACTTTACGAAAGAAGAAAGATATGAAACTAAAAAAATATATAGGTGACAGAGCGTTTTATAAAATGGCAATAACCCTGTCGCTGCCCATAATGCTTCAAAATTTAATAACCAACTTTGTCAGCCTTGTTGACAATATTATGGTAGGGTCGCTCGGCACGGAACAGATGTCGGGCGTTGCGATAGTTAACCAGATAACGCTTATTTACATTCTCGCTCTGTTCGGCGGAATGAGCGGACTGGGCATTTTCACAGCTCAGTTTTTCGGAAAAAAGGATAGCGAGGGCATATTATACACCGTTCGCTATAAGTTTATTTTGGCCCTGGGGCTGTGTTTGGTTGGCGGGCTTATCCTCTTTTTCTTTGATGAGCCTCTTATCTCGCTGTTTTTGCACGAATCCGGCTCCGAAGGCGATATAGCCCTTACTCTCGAATTCGGAAAAACATATCTGAGATACTATCTTTTGGGTATTTTGCCCCTTGCGCTTACTCAGGTTTATTCAGGAACGCTGCGCGAAACCGACAACACCTTTATTCCTATGATGGCGGGGCTTGTTGCGGTTTTAACAAACTGCCTGTTTAATTATCTGCTCATCTTCGGCAAATTCGGTTTCCCCGAAATGGGAGTTGCGGGAGCTGCCATTGCAACAGGCATTTCGCGTGTTGTTGAGCTTGCGGTGCTGGTTATTTATGTTGTTGTTAAAAGAAAGCACTATCCGTTTTTCTTTATCCGCGGATTTTATGTTCCGGTGGAGCATCTTCGCCGTATGACCCTCAAGGGTATGCCTCTGCTCTTAAACGAGGTTCTCTGGTCGGGCGGTATGTCCGCGCTGAGCGTGGCGTTTTCACTGCACGGACTGAGCGTTGTTGCGGCCTACAGCATTTCGTCCACGGTATCAAATCTGTTCAGCGTTGCCTTTATGGCTCTCGGCGTTTCAATAGGCATTGTTGCGGGGCAAAACCTCGGCGCAAAGGAATATGAAAAGGCCGAGGAGAATGTAAGGCGGTTTATATTTTTTTCCGTTGTGATGAGCGCGGTTATCGGAGTTATAATGTTCATTTTCGGGCCGCTTGTTACCCGATTTTATAACACCGGCGAGGAAGAAAAGGCCATCGCCTCATATCTCATAAGGGTTTGGGCGTGTATCGCGCCTATGCATGCCTTTGCAAATGCGTCGTATTTCACCTTGAGAAGCGGCGGAAAGACCGTTATAACCTTCTTCTTTGATTCCGGTTCGGTTTGGATAACTATGGTTCCCGCAGCGTTCGCGCTTTTCTATCTCACGAACTTAAGCATATTCTATGTTTATCCCATAGTTACGGGGCTTGAAATTTTGAAGGTTATCGTGGGATATGTGCTTATAAAGAAAAAGGTTTGGATAAGAACAATAGTATAATGGTAATGCGTAAAGCGGAATTCGGAATTTATAATGAGATAGTATAATTAACTCTGATATTCCGATAAATGCTGAAATTGAATGCTATAATCATATGATCAAAACGCAAAGCGTTTCCCGAAATTCAGAATTCCGAATTAAAACAGTTTCCAAACAGGACTTTGCATAATGGAGGTATTTTATGATTTTATTCCCCGAATTTACAGAAAATAACGAAAAAGGCGTTACCCTGTTTTTTGACGCCTCAGATAAAAACGAAAACGAGCTCATAAGCGAGCTCGAAAGCGTTTATCCCTGTCTCAGCGCGGTTAAGACCGTATTAAAAAACGGAAAAAACTATATCGCTGTGTATATTGACGACGAAAATTAAAGAAAAACCCTCATTTCGTCCATAAGCTCCTGCTCCGTTTTTATAACCCTCTGCGCCGTTTTGATTGCGGGAGAGGAGGAAGACGGAAACTTGTTTACATATTCGCTGAGCTTTTTAATGCCCATATTGCAGCCGTCTATCATCAGCTCGGCTATAACAGAGTCCGTTGGGTCAATTAAGAGTTCCGAGTTTATTTTTCCCTTTGACATCAGCTTTGACATAACCGACGGGTCCTTGCCCTCAAAGCCGTTTTCGTCCAAAAGCGTTGCAATTTCGTTTCCGAGCTCAACGTGCTCTGTGCGGCTTTTTTTGAGAGCGTTTTTAAGCTCCGAATTGTTCGTTCGGTCAATAACCTCGTCTATGCTGTTTATTGCGGTTTTAACTCCCGCGTCACACTCCTGTAAAATTCCTTCGGTGTCTTCTTTTGACATAAAAACATCTCCTTTGGTTAAAGTTTATTTCTCTTAAGCATAGTATTACCAAAGAAGAGCATAAAAATCCCCCGAAAGAGATAATAATGAAATCAAACAGAAATAAAACGCTCGATCTTCCGCTGAGCGAATGTGAAGAATATCTCAAAAAATGCGTTTTTCCGAAAGAGCCGGTTAAATCCGAGGAGCTTGCGGATAAGGTTTTTTGCGGCGATTTTTTTCAAATTTCTCCCCTTATCCCCGATAAAAGCTTTTCGCTTATAATCGCCGACCCGCCGTATAATCTTAGAAAAAACTACGCGGGCGAGGTTTTTTCGCAAAAAAACTCCGCCGAATATGAAGAGTTTACAAGAAAATGGCTCAGCGAAATAAAGCGGCTTGCAAGCGATAATGCAAGCGTATATGTTTGCTGCGATTGGAAATCAAGTCTTATAATAGGAAACGTTCTCGGCGATTATTTCACCGTCCTCAACCGCATAACCTGGCAGCGCGAAAAGGGGAGGGGAGCGAAAAAAAACTGGAAAAACTGCATGGAAGATATATGGTTTGCAACCGCCTCGGAGGACTATGTTTTTAATCTCGATAAGGTAAAGCTCTTAAGAAAGGTGAAAGCCCCCTACACTGAAAACGGCGTTTCAAAGGACTGGCAAAAAACCGAAAACGGAAACGTGCGCCTTACCTGCCCGTCTAATTTCTGGGACGATATAACGGTGCCGTTTTGGAGTATGCCCGAAAACACCGCCCATCCGACTCAAAAGCCCGAAAAGCTCATTGCAAGGCTCATCCTTGCAAGCTCATCAGAGGGCGACACGGTTTTTGATCCGTTTGCCGGCTCCGGAACAACGGCGGTAACTGCAAAAAAGCTGGGACGGCATTTTGCAGTTATAGAAAAAAGCCCCGTTTACTGCGCCTGGACTCAGATAAGGCTTCAAAAATCCGAAACAGATACGCGTATACAGGGCTATGAGCACGGTATATTTTTTAAGTAGAAGATAAGCTTAATTCGGAATTCGCAATGCGTAATTCGGAATCAGAAATCATAAACATTCGAGTATGACGTTCTTGCTTCTCCCGGGAAATATTCGCCAAGAGTTATGCTGAATATCATATCAGTTCCGTCGCGCGATACTCTTACGTTAACTGTATCGCCGGCGGATCTTTTTGTTAAGATGAACGACATATCCGACACGGAATAAACCGCCTCGCCGTCTATTGCTGTTATAACGTCCGCGGGCAGTATTCCGGCGTTAAAAGCCGCGGTGTTTTCACCAACCGCAACAACATAGCATCCCGCCGATATGCCGTAGCGCGCTGCATCGGAGGCAGAAATCGTTTGAAGCGAAACTCCCAAAACGGGCTTGCCGGTAACATAGCCGGTGGATATTATATCGTTTATCATTTTTAAAACATCGTCTATCGGGATAAAAAAGCCCAGTCCCTCAATGTTTGAGGAGGCGTATTTCGCGCTCGCTATGCCAACAACCTCACCGTTCATATTATAAACAGGGCCGCCGGAGTTGCCTTCGTTTATCGCAGCGTTGGTCTGGAACATATTTATTGTTGTCCCCGTGTCGCCGGTTATAAGGCGGTTCAGGTAGCTTACAACGCCGTCGGTGAACGTGTAGGAAAGGTTGCCGAGGGGATTGCCTATAACAAGAATATCGTCACCAACCGAAAGAAGAGACGAAGAACCCGTTACCGCGCTCTTGAAGCTGCCGTCAATTTTAATAACTGCAATGTCGTTTGCCTCTTCATATCCTCTGACTGAGGCTTTATAGGTGCTTCCGTCAAAGGTTGAAACGGTTATGTCGGTTGCGTTTTTAATAACGTGGTAGTTCGTTACGATATATCCGCTGTCGGTAACAAAAAAGCCCGAACCGGTTGAGGTTACGCTCTGGGTCGTGTATCTTCCGAAAAATGTTGGTATGTTCCGCTCATATGCCGCCTTTATGCCAACAATGCTGTCAACCGCATCGGCATAGACCTCGCCCTTGGTTTTTTCGCTTGCCGCGGGCAAAGAGGCGTTTTCGGAGCTTATATCCTTCGAAGGGTCGGCTGAAGTGTTGACCTTTTCTGTTTCGGACGGAGAATTCGGAGTTTCGCCTTTCGGCTCGGTGAGGGGGATCTCGTGCATTTCGCCCTCGGTGAATTCCTCCGCTTCGTTCTTAGGAGTTCCGGTAATAGCAGGATATATGTTTATAACGGCAAACGCGCCGCCCGCTCCGGCAAAAAGGCTGAGGAAGAAGCATACAACAACTATAAGCACTCCAAACGAAGTCATCTGCTGTTTAGGCGTTTTTTTATCGTTTTGCTCATTCGTATCCATAAAAAGACCTTCTTTTGCTTATTCTTTTGAATTTTAGCTCCAAAGCCTTTAAATTAGCTTATACATCAATGCCGCGTTCTCTTTTGTTGCGTATTCCTTAACGTCGGTCACCTGAGCTTTAATCAGGTTTGAACCCATCTGAATGGAAATTATGTCGCCCTCCTTTACCTCATATGAGGCGCGCGCGGTTTTGCCGTTAACTTCAACGTGCTTTGCGTCGCACAGCTCGTTTGCAACCGTGCGGCGTTTAACAAGTCGGGATACCTTTAAGAATTTATCAAGACGCATATTTTTTTACCTCTGTAAAATAATGTATTTATTATTATACAACAGTTGAAAAAATTTTCAAGGTCTGCTAAAATAATATCTAAAATAAGAGTTTAGATTTAAGCGTTCAGATAACGGACCTTCGGTTGGCATTTTATAAATTTGATTTTCCGAATCCGGACTCTGAACTCTTAAGTTAAAAATACCCGGATTGGTTTTGATATCAGAGGAGGCCGCAAATGGTTTTAAAAGAATGGTATGAAAAGCTTTATAATAAAGTTTTTTCGGTTCCCTTTTTCAAAAAGCTTCTGAAGATTCCCGGAGTTAAAAAGCTGCTCGAATACGAAATTATGTCCTATCTTGTTTTCGGCGTGCTTACAACGGTTGTTAATCTTGTTTCATATTGGCTTATAAACAAAATCGCGGGGGAAAGCTATGAAACCAAAATTCTGTTTTCGGTAAAGAGCTTTGATTTTCGCTGGATCTATCTTTCAAACGCCGGAGCGTGGATAATTTCGGTTCTCTTTTCTTTTTTCACAAACAAGCTATTTGTTTTTGAGAGCCGTTCGTTTGCCGCAAAAACGTTTGCAAAAGAAATTGCGTCCTTCTTCGGGGCGAGAATTTTATCCTTCCTCATATTTGAGGAGCTTGTTTTCGGGCTGCTTTCGAGCTTTATGAACAGCTGGACAGCAAAAATAGCCATTGCCGTTTTTGTTGTTATTTTTAACTATATTGCAAGCAAGCTTGTTATTTTCAGAAAAAAGAGCGTAAAGGAAAGTGAAGACAGGTGAAGATAGCGGTTTGCGATGATGAAAAAGAAATAAGGGAATATCTCGCCAGGCGCGTTACCGACGCCCTTGCCGCCGCCGATCTGGACGGCTCCGTTGAATGCTTTTCCGACGGCGAGCCGCTGGTTCAGCGTTATATGAGCGGCAATGGGGATTTCAGCCTTATTCTGCTCGATATAACAATGAAAAACTGCGACGGACTGACTGCGGCAAAGCGCATAAGGGAGTTGGACGCCGACGTTATGATAGTTTTCGTTACCGCCTCGGCGGAATACGTTTTTTCGGGGTATGAGGTAAGGGCGTTTCGATATATATTAAAGCCGGAGCTCAAAAACGGCTTTGAAGGCGTTTTCAGAGATTGCCTTAAAGAGCTAACAAAATCCGGAGAGGTGCATTTCAGCTTTCAAACCGGAAATCAGACCGTCAGCCTCAATATAAAAGACATTCTCTATTTTGAGAGCGACAGAAGAAAAATCATTATAAAATGCTCGTCCGATAAAGAATATTCCTTTTATTCAAAGCTTGATAAGGTTGAAGCGGAGCTAAAAAAGAACGATTTTGTCCGCTGCCATCAGAGCTTTTTGATAAACGCAAAAAAAATAAGCAGTTTAAAACAGGGAGAGGTTATGCTTATAAACGGCGAAACCGTTCCCATAAGCAAGCACCGCGCAAAGGAGACAAACGAGGCGTTTTTATGGGCGCTCAGATAAGAGATGTTTAATATTATTTTCACCGATTATCAGAATATCTTTTTTAACACCGCCAGAATTTTTTCATCGGTGTTTGAGATAGTTTTGGCTTATATTATGGTGAACGCTTTTTTTTCGTTCCGGCTTAATAATAAACGCCTTGATTTTTTGCCCTTTGTTGCCTTTGCGGGCATCATGATACTGCTGCTTGAGCGCGGGGCGGTTGCAAACGTTTTCTTAAAATATCTGATTGAAGTTTCAGCTCTGATAATTATTCTTTTTTCGCTTTATTCCGGCAGTATAAAGAGCAAGCTGATAGGCTCTATGATATATATTGTTCTCATTTCGGTGTCGGAAATAGCCTCATCGCTCATTTTTTCGCTGCTCTCGCGCAGCTTTGAGCTTGCGGGCGGCGAAAATTTTTTGCTGCTCGCCGAAAGCGGGCTTACAAACGTTATAATGATAGTTATCAGCGTTCTTATAGCCGTTCTTTCAAAGCATTTCAGAAACACCGACACTTCGCTTTTATTATGGCTCGTTTTGCTCAGCGTTCCCGCCATAACGCTCATAACCTTTTCGGTTTTTCAGTTTTACGTTGAAAACTACCCCGAAAACAGAAGAATTCTCACCTATATATATCTGTCCTGCCTCGGACTGTTGTTTACAAACATTCTCGTTTTCATCCTTTTCGGCAGGCTTCAAAAGCAGATGGACTTAAAAAGGGAAAAGGATATGCTCTCTTCTCAGCTGAGTCTTCAGTCGGCTTCAATAAGCAGAATGGAAACGCTCTATAACCGAACAAGGGCATTCCGCCACGATATAAAAAACCACATTCTCATTATGAATATGCTTGCCGAAAATGAAAACTATACCGAGCTTAAGAGCTATCTTCAGGATATGAGCGGAGTTATAGACGAATCGGACTATGTACGCATAAGCGGTATTTCGGTCGTTGACGCCATTCTGAACGAAAAAATGTATGAGGCTCAGGGGCTTGGCATAACAACAAGCTATGACGTTATAAATCTTGATAAAAACAACGTCTCTCCGCTTGACCTCTGCATTATCCTCTCAAACGCGCTCGACAATGCCATTGAAGCGAATTCAAAAGTTGAAAACAGCGAAAACAGATATATCAAGCTCAAGGTTCACGGCAACGAGACCTTCAGCGTTATTTCCGTTTCAAATCCGCTGGGCGTTTCTCCCAAAAAGAACTCTTCCGGCCTGTTCTTAACAAGCAAAAGCGACACCGACGCCCACGGCTACGGGCTTAAGAGCATTGAGAATACCGCGCATAAATATAAGGGAGAGATGCTCGCCAAGGCCGAGGACGGCGTTTTTACTCTGGTTGTAAGGCTTAATTCAAGATGAATTTCCAACCCGGAATTATAAATGCGTAACTTCGGGAAACGCTCTGCGTTTTGATTATAAATCTTAAACATCAAAAGTTTTTTTGCCAAAATTATAGATTTAATATAATTCCGGATTAAATTAACTATTCCGAATAGATAACTGCTTATTAACGAGGTGTTTATATATGACCGAAAAAAATGTTTATGACGTTCTTGTTGTTGGAAGCGGCGTTGCAGGAATGTACGGTGCGCTGCAATTTGATGAGGACACGAGCGTTCTGATCCTTTCAAAGTATTCAAAAACAACTTCAAACTCAAATCTCGCTCAGGGCGGGGTTGCGGCCGTTTTATCGCTTGAAAACGACAGCTATGAGCTTCACACTGAAGATACCTTTATAGCAGGACGGCACGAAAACGACCCTGAAAGCGTTGATGTGCTTGTTCACGAGGGCCCTGAGGATGTAAGGCGGGTTATGGAGATGGGAGTAAGGTTTGACAGGGATGAAAACGGACAGCTCGATAAAACCCTTGAGGGCGGACATTCTCGCAGAAGAATAGTCCATTATAAGGACTGCACCGGCGCGGAGCTTGTCAGAGGCCTTTTGGCGCAGGTGGAAAACAAAAAAAATATTGAATATGCCGAAAACACTGTTCTCTGCCGCCTTATAAGAGTTCGCAGCGGATTTCGTGCCGACCTTATGCGGGGAGGCGAATATTTCAGCGTTTTCTGCAGCTACTGTATGCTTTGCACCGGCGGCATAGGCAGGGTATATAAGTATACAACCAATCCGAAGAGCGCAACCGGCGACGGCATAAGAATAGCCTATGAGCTTGGCGCGTCAATAAAGAATCTGAGCTATATTCAGTTTCACCCAACCGCATTTAATTCCGAGGACGGCGAGCAGTTTCTTATAAGCGAATCTGTAAGAGGGGAGGGCGCATATCTCTTAAACTGCAATCACGAGCGTTTTATGGATCGCTATGATTCGCGTTTGGAGCTTGCCCCGAGAGACGTTGTTTCAAGGTCAATAATTCTTGAAAGCCGCCGTACGGGCAGCAATAATTTCTATCTTGATATCCGGCATGAGGACGCAGATTTTCTTCGGGAGCGTTTTCCCGCCATAAACGAGGGCTGCCTGAAATACGGAGTTGATATAACCAAAGATCTGATACCCGTTTTTCCGTGTCATCACTATCTTATGGGCGGAATCGAGGTCGATCTGGATTCAAAAACCACCGTGCCCCGCCTTTATGCCTGCGGCGAATGCTCAAACACGGGCGTTCACGGCAAAAACCGCCTTGCCAGCAATTCGCTTTTGGAGGCTCTTGTTTTTTCAAGAAGAGCGGCTGAGGATATAAAAAGATGTATGGCAAACGGCTTTGCGGGAGTGTCCGCTCTTCCGGTGCAAAACGATTTTTCCGGTGCGCCGATACCGGACGGGATAGTGAGCGAAATTAAAAGCATAATGCAGAGAGCATATTTTGTTATGCCGGATGCGGGAGCCATCCGCTTTGGCCTGAGGCAGATAGATAACATACTTAAAAGGCTGAAGGGCGGAAAATATAAATGGACAACCGAATATCTTGAGGCTCTGTCGCTTGCAACGGTGGCTTATATAGTTCTGAAAGAAGCGCAGGAAAACGTTTAAGGAGAGAAAAAATGATACTCAATAAGTTTTATGTTGACGATATTATAAAAAACGCAATAAAAGAGGATATAAACTATATCGACGAGGCAACCGCCTTTGTTATTCCCGAAGAAGAAATTTCGTCCGCCGTGTTTACTGCAAAGGCCGAAGGCCGCCTCGCCGGAATCGAGATAGCCCTCAGAGTTTTTGAACTTATAGACGATAGCGTTACAAAAAAAATATACCTGCGCGACGGGGCGCAGGTTAAAAAGGGCGATATTATCGCCGAAATCAGCGGCAAAACGAGAACTCTTTTATACGGCGAAAGAACGGCTCTTAATATTTTGCAGCATCTTTCGGGAGTTGCAACCCAAACCGCCGAGGCGGTGAAATTGGTTGAGGGCACTAATACAAGCATTGCCGACACAAGAAAAACCCTTCCCGGTTTAAGAGCGCTGCAAAAATACGCCGTGATCTGCGGCGGCGGCAAAAATCACCGCTTTAACCTGAGTGATGCCGCAATGCTCAAGGATAATCATATAGATGCGGGCGGCGGCATAGCAAAAACCGTTAAAACCCTCAGAGAAAAAGTGGGTCACACCGTAAAAATCGAAGTTGAAACCAGAAATATGGCGGAGGTCGCCGAGGCGGTGGAAGCGGGCGCCGATATAATTATGCTTGATAATATGACCGCCGGCGAGATGAAAGAGGCTGTTGATTTTATCGCCGGAAGAGCGCTTACGGAAGCTTCAGGCAATATCACGCTTGAAAATATAACCGAAAAGGCAAAGAGCGGCGTTGATATAATTTCAATGGGTTCCCTTACTCACTCGGTCAAGGCAATGGATATCTCAATGAAAATTAAGTCTTGATTTACAGCTCTTAACAGTATTCTGCATAAGCATTGCAATAGTCATAGGGCCAACTCCTCCGGGAACGGGGGTTATCGCTCCTGCAGCAAAAACAGCGTTTTCAAAATCAACGTCTCCGCAGAGCTTTCCGTTTTCGGTTCTGTTTATGCCAACGTCAATAACCGTGCATCCTTCTTTGAGCATATCGGCGGTTATAAATTTCGGTTTTCCTATCGCCGCAACAACAATATCGGCGGTTTTTACCGTTTCCTTCAAGTTTTTGGTTTTTGAGTGGCAAACTGTAACGGTTGCGTTTTCGGCAAGAAGCAGCGCGGAAACCGGCTTGCCTACTATATTGCTGCGCCCGATAACAACGGCATTTTTTCCGCTTATTTCAATATTTTTGTATTTAAGCATCTCAATAATTCCCGCCGGAGTGCACGGCAAAAAGCAATCCTTGCCCGACAGCATTTTCCCAACGTTCACGGGATGAAAGCCGTCAACGTCCTTTTCGGGAGAAATCGCGTTCGTTATCTTTGCTTCGTCAATTCCAGAGGGCAGCGGAAGCTGGCATAGAATGCCGTCAACCGTTTCGTCTGAGTTCAGCGTTTCTATGAGGCCTAAAAGCTCCTCTTCGCTAACGTCCGCGCCAAAGGTATACTGCAGGGAGCGTATACCGCATTCCTCGCAGGCTCTTCTTTTGTTTTTAACATATATCTGCGAAGCCGGATCGTCTCCGGCTAAAATAACGGCAAGGCAGGGCTCTCTGCCGGAAACTTTGCACTTTTCCGCTTCCTTTGCCGCTCTACCCTTTATAAACTCAGATATTTCTTTTCCGTTTATTATTTCTGCCTGCATAAGTGAACCTCATATTTTTTTATTTATTTTACAATTTAACCTTTATAATGTCAATGAAAATAATGTTGATAAAAGTATGAGTTTTTAAATACTTTGTATGAACGTTTTGTAAAATGTTAAAAAAGCATTAAAATGATATTGTTTTTTATGGAAAACAGTAGTAAAATGAAGATGTAAAATAAATTTAAAAGGAGTACTTCATTATGACAGATTTCATAACCGGCTTTGTTGATTTAATCAGAGGCATCGTTGCTCAGATTCAGGATCTTATCAAGAGAATTCGTGAAGGCAACCACAATAAATAAAAAACTCAAAGCTTCCCTCGCCCTCAGAGGCGGGGGGATATTTTTGAATAAGCCTGTAAGAGAGAAAAAACAGAGAGAGGAAGAACCCTATGAGAGATAAAATAGTAAACGGCTTTTTTGGAAGCATAAGCTGGGCAGTTTGGGCTGTTATGATAATTATTGTGTTTTTCTCGTTTTTCCTCCTGTTTACCGGTATGAACAGGGCTCCCGCCTTTGTGCTGAATTCCGCCGAGCTTGTAAAGGTGGATGAAAACAACGAAAATCTGCTGCAAAACGGGAAAAGCGGCGAAAACTGGTATGCCCTTTCTCTCGATATGGATATAAGCGCTGCCGACCTCTCTCCGTTTACATACACCGCCGATACCTTTGAGCTTAAAGCTCCCGGAGATATTATGGCGCAGTTTGAAAGCTTTACGGTTATTGACGAGGCTCTCACCTTTTCAAAGGCCTCGCCGGACAGCTTTGTTCTCACCCTGTATATAAATCTCCCCGAGGGAGAGCAGGTTCTGCTTAGCAGAGCTTCGGAGCTTGGATTTGGCATAAGAGGGCTTGTGGGACACCTGGGATTTATAAAAAACCCCTTCGCTGTAAACCTTCCGGGCTTTTATCTTTCCGATTTTCCAGAGGTTTCTGTCAGTTTTAGCTGAAAAATTTATGTAAAGTCAAAAAAAATACTTGACTAATCGTTAAAAGTGTGTTATAGTTTATCTCGCGTTAAAAATAATTCCTTGCTGGTGTAGCTCAGTCGGTAGAGCAGCTGATTTGTAATCAGCAGGTCGGGGGTTCAAGTCCGTCCACCAGC
>JAFLUL010000004.1 GCA_022508845.1 Oscillospiraceae bacterium
TTCTCCGCTTGAACAGCTTCAAATGTTTCCTGATCAATAATTCCAATGTGATTATTTTCATATAGATAGCGCGCCTGCTCTCCGTTGTTTTTCACTTGGACTCCCTTGAGCACATCTGGCACATATGTCTTTTGTAAAAGAACGATGCCAACATATTTTTCGTTGGACAGAACTTTATCTATTGCACACGCTGTCCAAGTTTCTTTTCCAGTAGGAGACGGGATCCTAAGTCTGTACAATTCTTTTGCAATACCGGAAAGGCTGTGATCATCCAAATATAATCTGAAAATCATTTTTACGGTTTCCGCACTTGCAGGATCGATAACAAGCTCGCCCTTGGCATCGTTTACATATCCGTAGCAGGGTCTGTTTGCTAATTTGGATGTTCCTGTGGTAAAACCGACGTTTAACGCCCACCTAATACTTCGACTTTTCATAAGGCTTTCTTCCTGTGCAACTGCTGCGAGAGTGGCCATTCTAAATTCATTCCTTTCTTTACTCAATAAGATCTGTTCATTTTCAAAGTACACGTCCACACTTAACGCTTTCAACTCACGAATTATAATTAGAAAATCAAGTGAGTTTCTTGCGAAACGGCTGATAGATTTCGTAAAAATAATGTCTATCTTTCCTTTTCTGCAATCTTGAATCATTTTCGTGAATTGTAGCCTTCCTCTACGCTTTGTCCCGCTTGCAGTATCTGCGTATATACCAGTAAGAACATAGCCAGGATGTGCTTCAATAAAACTTTCATAGTACTTTCTCTGAGATTCCAGACTATGTAGTTGTATATCCTCAGCCGTACTTATGCGGCAATAGACTGCCGTTTTTAATAGCTTCATAATTTGTTACCTTTCTAACGAAAAGAACCATAACAGCAATTGCTGCTATGGTTCTTTGTTTGATACATCTTAATAATCCTACTATAAAGTAACAAACCTGTACTTGAGCAAGCACAGGTTTGTATACTTATCATGGTGGAAGCGAGGGGATTTGAACCCCTGTCCGAAAAACTCTCCTTCCAACTTTCTACGAGCGTAGCTTTTTATTTAATTCTCTCCCTTGCCGGCGCGAAAAAGCACGCTCCGGTTCGGGACAGCCCCGTTTTGCGTGACGAAATACGAGGTATTTTTCGTGCACGTTCACCGCTAAATGACGCTCTTATCCGAGCCGCGATACTCTCGGTAAGAACGGCTGCTGCACTCAGGCAGCGGCTAAAACAGTATTATTGTCGTTATTTATTTTATAACGTTGAAGCTTTTATAGAGGTGCCTCGCCTCTGCTCGCTTATTGAAACTCAAATTCCCCGTCGAAATCCTTTCGCTCCCGACTCTTATTCTGAAATTCCCTTGCGGGATTTTAGAGTGCGGTCAATATTTCGTTTGGCATCGCGTTCGGCGGCGGCTTCACGCTTATCATATAGCTTTTTGCCCTTGCACAGCCCGACCTCAAGCTTTGCTCTGCCTTTTACAAAATAGACGCTGAGAGGAATTATCGCATATCCCTGCTGTTTTGTCAAGCCGAAAAGCTTGGCAATTTCGCGCTTGTGCATCAAAAGCCTTTTGGGCCGCATAGGATCGCGATTGAAGATATTTCCCTTTTCATATGGCGAGATATGCATACCGAGAGCGAAGATCTCGCCGTTTTTTATCTGACACCACGAGTCCTTAAGATTTACGCTTCCCTGTCTTATGGACTTTATCTCGGTGCCGTAAAGCTCAATTCCTGCTTCGTAGGTCTCCTCAATAAAATAGTCGTGGTACGCCTTTTTATTTCTTGCGGCGACAAGCTTTTCTTTTTCCTGCATTTTCCCACCTCACTTAAATCAAAAATCAAAGCTGCTCTGTTTACATTTTTTCGGGTGCATCGACCTTGAGAAGTCCGAGAACATTTTCCAGAGTTTGGCGGACACATTCGCACAAAAACAGCCTTGCAGCCGTTAGATCCGCATTTTCGTTTTCAACCCTACAGGAGTTATAAAACTTATGGAAAAGCGTTGCAAGCTCCATAGCATAGCGGGTCATTCTCGAAGGATCAAGCGCCTTTGCGGCCGACTCGGTTTCAAGCGGAAGAGAAGCAAGATGGCGAATAAGTTCCTTTTCCTCATTTTCGGTCAGGAGCAATGCCTGCTCTTTTGAACAGCCGTTATATGCTATACCCTTTTCGCCGAGCTTTTTGAAAATAGAGCAAATGCGCGCGTGGGCATACTGGCAATAATAAACCGGGTTCTGGCTGGACTGGGAAACGGCGAGATCGAGGTCAAAATCGCAGTGGGTGTTTGCCTCTCTCATATTAAAGAAAAACCTCGCGGCGTCTATCGGAACTTCGTCGAGCAGTGTTACAAGCGTTATTGCCTTGCCCGAGCGCTTTGACGCCTTTATAACTTCTCCGTCTTTAACGAGACGAACCATCTGCATAAGCACGACCTGAAGCCTTTCTGGATCTATGTCCAAAGCCTGCAGAGCTGCCTTAAGTCTGGGAACATAGCCGTGGTGATCCGCTCCGAGAATATCAACAGCCATAGTGAAGCAGCGTTCACAAAGCTTATTATAATGATAGGCTATATCGGGAACGATATAAGTGTAAAATCCGTTTGAGCGGCGAAGAACAAAATCTTTATCGCAGCCGAACTGCTCCGCTTTGAACCATAAAGCACCGTCAAGCTCATAGGTATAGCCGTTTTCGGTGAGCTTATCCACAACCTTTTTTGCCGCGCCGGAATTATGAAGGTCGCTCTCGTGGAACCAGGTGTCGTACTTTATTTTATATTTGAGAAGATCGCGTTCAAGCCCTTCAATATTGAGAGGAAGAGCAAAGTCAACAAGGGCTTTCCTTCTCTCCTCCTCGGAAACGCTCATATATTTATCGCCGTATATCCTTGCAAAATTTTCGGCATGGTCTGTTATATCCTGACCGTGGTAGCTGTCTTCCGGCATTTCGATATTATCGCCGAAGTGCTGACGGTAACGAATGTCAAGCGACAGACCGAATTTTTCTATCTGGTTGCCGCCATCGTTTATATAAAACTCTCTCTCCGTTTTATAGCCCGCCCAGCTTAAAAGCTCAGCGAGACAGTCGCCCATAGCTCCGCCTCTGGCGTTGCCTACGTGCATAGGGCCTGTTGGATTTGCGGAAACGAATTCAACAAGTGCGCTTTTCCCGGAAAACATATCGGAGTGACCGTAGGTTTCTTTCTTTTCTTCAATGTCTTTAAGAATGTCGGCATAATAGCCCTGAGAAAGCCTGAAATTGATAAAGCCCGCGCCTGCCGCCTCACAGGAGGAAAAATACGTTCCGTCCAGCTTCATATTAGCTATAATGGTGTTTGCTATTTTTATCGGCGCGCTTTTAAAAACTCTGGCGTGAGCCATAGCGGCGTTTGTTGAATAATCGCCGTTTTTTCTGTCGGCGGGTATTTCAACCTTAAAAACCTGAATTTCAGCCTCGGGAAGCTCGCCGGAAGCCATAGCGTTTTTAATCGCTGCAATACATATTTCACTAATTTGATTTTCGGCTGTTTTTGGTATTATATTCATAATTTTCTCCGTCAGTGAAGCGCATCGCTCACTTTTATAATCATCTGTTTTTTTGCAATAAGACTGCCGTTGCAGTCAATAGTATAGTTCATTTCAAGCAGTCCGCCTTTTCGGGATACCGAGCTGAAAACATTCTGAGCATAAACTCCTATGAGCATATCTCCGTAGGGAGTGCTGTATCGGCAGGAATGGCGTTTTCCGGGCTCAACCGTTATTTCGGTGCAAATATCTCCGGTTCGGGTTATGGAAGCGGTTTTCTGCCCCTTTACGCTTATGAGGGTACTGCTTTTAAGCCCGTCTCCGAGGTTTTCATCAAAACTGAGAGTATAGTCGTTTTCATTGCCGATGAAATGCCCCATAGTTGTTATTTCAATACCGTCATCCCCATTGGCGGTGCTTTGCATATCGGTTATTTTTATAACGCGTTCTTTTTTCATATATCTTATCTCTTAATTTTATTTTAGTCATTATAGAATATCATAGATTTACATAAAAATCAATGCTTGACAACGAAAAAAAGCAATGTTATAATAAATAAAATCTTTAAGATGGAACAGAGAGTCCGTTAAGATTCAAAAGGAGAAAATAGGATGAAGGATGTTTTGCAGATTTGGCAGTTTTTGCCGGACACTTTTGCCGCGGCTAAGCCCGACATAAACTATCTCTCCTCTCTTTTAAACGGCGTTTCTTTCGATAATATAAGTGTTTTTCCCGGTTTTTGCGATGTGCACGTGCATTTTCGCGAACCGGGTTTTTCTTATAAAGAAACGATACGTTCGGGGAGCGAAGCTGCCGCCGCGGGAGGCTACACAGCCGTTTGCGCAATGCCGAACCTATCGCCCGTTCCCGACAGCGAGATAAATCTAAAAGCCGAAACAGACATAATAAAAAGAGACGCGGTTATAAAAGTTTATCCTTACGCTGCAATAACAGTTGGGCAAAAGGGAGAAAGGCTCTCGGATATGGAGGCTCTTTCAAAAAACTGCATAGCGTTTTCGGACGACGGAAAAGGAGTTCAGAGCGCAGAAATGATGGAGCAGGCCATGATAAACGCAAAAAAGCTCGGTAGAATAATTGCGGCGCATTGCGAGGTAAACGACCTGTTAAACGGCGGATATATCCACAAAGGAATCTACGCCGAAAAACACGGGCACAAAGGAATTTGCTCCGAGAGTGAATGGAAGCAGATAGAGCGCGATATAGCTCTTTCAAAAAAGACAGGCTGTGCGTATCACGTTTGCCATATATCGTGCAAAGAGAGCGTTGAGCTTATACGGCAGGCTAAAAGGGACGGAGTTGATATAACCTGCGAAACCGCCCCACACTATCTTTTGCTGGACGAAAACGATATTATAGAGGACGGACGATTCAAGATGAATCCTCCGCTGAGATCAAAAGAGGACAAAGCTGCTCTCATTGAGGGTGTTTCAGACGGTACGGTTGATATGATAGCCACCGACCACGCACCGCACAGCGCAGAGGAAAAATCGAAAGGACTTAAGGACAGCGCTTTTGGGATAGTTGGCATAGAAACAGCCTTTCAGCTTTTATACACAGGTCTTGTTAAGACAAACATAATAACCATTCAAAGGCTCATCGAAATGCTCTCGGTAAATCCGAGAAAACGGTTCGGTATACCTATAAATAACGACTATACGGTTTGGGATATGACAGAGAAGTCAACCGTAAATCCCGAGAACTTCCTTTCAATGGGAAAATCAACGCCGTTTGAGGGCAGAGAAATTTACGGAAAATGCCTTTTGACCGTAGAAGGCGGAAAAACAGTTTATAAAGCAAAGGAGATATAAAAAATGGCAAAGAGAACTGATATTAAAAAGGTGCTTATCATAGGCTCGGGGCCTATTGTTATAGGTCAGGCGGCGGAATTTGACTACGCCGGAACTCAGGCGTGTTTAGCGCTTAAAGAAGAGGGGTATGAGGTAATACTCTGCAATTCCAACCCCGCAACAATAATGACAGACACATCCATTGCCGATAAGGTATATATGGAGCCGCTCACGCTCGAATACATTGCAAAGATACTGCGTTATGAGCGCCCCGACGCAATAGTCCCCGGAATAGGCGGACAGACGGGCTTAAACCTTGCGATGCAGCTTGAAAAAAAGGGCGTTTTGAAGGAATGCGGAACTCTCCTGCTCGGAACTCCCGCCGACAGCATTGAAAGGGCGGAGGACAGAGAGCTTTTCAAGGAAATGTGCCAGAGCATAGGCGAGCCTGTTATACCATCGGAAATAACCTACAGCCTTGAAGAGGCAAAAGCTGCAGCTGAAAGGATAGGTTATCCCGTTGTTCTCCGTCCGGCGTTCACCCTGGGCGGCACAGGCGGAGGTTTTGCAAACAACGAAGAGGAGCTTTATGAAATAGGCGTTAATTCCTTCCGTCTCTCACCCGTTCATCAGGTTCTCATTGAAAAGAGCGTTAAGGGATATAAGGAAATTGAGTTTGAGGTTATGCGCGACTCTGCCGACAACGCCATAACCATATGCGGCATGGAAAACGTTGACCCCGTTGGCGTACACACTGGCGACTCCATTGTTGTTGCGCCAATACTTTCATTAAACGAACACGACCTTAAAATGCTCAACGACAGCGCGATAAAAATTATCCGCGAGCTGGGCATTGAGGGCGGCTGCAACGTTCAGTTTGCGCTTCACCCGGAAACGAGCGAATATTATCTTATCGAAGTTAATCCCAGAGTTTCGCGCTCCTCCGCTCTCGCATCAAAGGCGAGCGGATATCCTATAGCAAGAGTTACGGCAAAAATAGCTATGGGGATGCTGCTGGATGAAATACCCGTTGCGGGAGGAACGGCGGCAATAGAGCCAAGCCTTGATTATATTGTTGCGAAATTCCCGAGATTTCCGTTTGATAAATTTACCGGCGCGCAAAACACCTTAGGAACACAGATGAAGGCAACAGGCGAAGTTATGGGCATAGGCTCAACTCTTGCCGAATGCTTCCTTAAATCCGTACGTTCGCTTGAAACAAACGTATGCCACCTGTATATGGCTAAATTTGATTCCTACACCGAGGAAGAGCTGTTTGACTATATCTCCCAATTCAGAGCGGACAATATTTTTGCCGTAACGGAGCTTATCGCCCGCGGCGCGTCCCTTAAAAAGATACACGAGGTTACAATGATAACCGAGCTGTTCCTTGAATGCTTAAAGAGCATCATAGATATGGAAAACCTGCTGAGCGCAAATATCGGCGACACTAAAACGCTTATTGCCGCAAAAACGATGGGCTTCAGCGACGGATATATCGCAAGACTCTGGAAAACGGATGAAATTTCGGTTTACAACAAGAGAAAAGCGGAAAATCTCACCCCTGCTTTCCGTATGGTGGACACTCTTCACACAGGAAAATATATCCCGTATCTTTATTCCTCATATCTGAATCTCATTGAAGATAAAATCAAAAACGAATCCCGTTTAACAGACAAGAAAAAGATAGTTGTTCTCGGAGCAGGTCCTATAAGAATCGGTCAGGGAGTTGAATTCGACTATTCAACCGTTCACGCTGTTCAAACGATCAAGCGCGCCGGATATGAGGCGATCATTATAAACAACAATCCCGAAACGGTTTCAACCGACTATACCACCGCCGATAAGCTCTATTTTGAACCGCTCACTCCCGAGGACGTTATGGCAATTATCGATTATGAGAAGCCCGAGGGTGTTATAGCCTCTTTGGGCGGTCAAACCGCAATTAACCTTGCGCAGCCGCTGATGGAGCGCGGAGTTAAAATAATCGGCACCGACTGCGCTGCGATAGAGCGCGCTGAAAACCGCGACAGCTTTGAAAAAATACTTGTTGAGCTGGAAATTCCTCAGCCTAAAGGACAGGCCGTTACAAAAATCGAGGACGGCGTTAAGGCCGCAAGCGAAATAGGATATCCCGTGCTTGTTCGTCCGTCGTTTGTTCTCGGCGGCAGAGCTATGCAGATAGTTGCAAATGAGGAACAATTAAGACACTACCTTAAAACCGCAGTTGAAATAGACGCCGACAAGCCCGTTCTTGTTGACAAATATATACGCGGCAAGGAGGTTGAGGTTGACGCCATATGCGACGGAAACGATGTTTTTGTTCCTGGCATAATGGAGCTTGTTGAGCGCACGGGCATACATTCGGGCGACTCCATAAGCATTTACCCGACTTTCAGCATATCCGACAAGGTTAAGGGAACAATTCTGAGCTATGCTAAAAAGCTTGGTCTTGGAATAGGAATAGTTGGTCTCTACAACATTCAGTTTATCGTTGACGAAAACGATGACGTATATATTATCGAGGTAAACCCCCGTTCCTCACGCACGGTTCCCTTCCTTTCAAAGTCGACGGGATATTCGCTTGCCGATATAGCAACCGAGGTAATTCTGGGTAAATCGCTCAAAGAGCAGGGCTTTTTCAGCCTGTATCCCGAAGAGAAAAACCGCTTTTATGTTAAGGTTCCGGTTTTCTCATTCAACAAAATAAAAGGACTTGACGCATATCTCTCGCCTGAAATGAAATCAACAGGCGAAGCCATAGGCTACGACAACAAGCTCAACCGCGCCCTTTATAAGGCTCTTCAGGCATCTGGAACTCACCTGCAAAATTACGGTACCGTTTTTGCCACAATTGCCGACAGAGACAAGGCAGAGGCTCTTCCGCTTATACGGCGCTTTTATAACCTCGGCTTCAATATCCAGGCAACCTCAGGAACTGCGGCATTTTTGAAGAGGAACGGCATACGCACCCACACTCTCAAAAAGATCAACGAGGGCAGCGACGAAATCCCCGAGGCTCTCAGACAGGGGCATATAGCCTATGTTTTGAACACACAGGATATCGGCTCAACCTCTGCCGAGAACGACGGCTATCAGGTAAGAAATCTTGCAACCGAAAACAATGTTACAATGTTTACTTCGCTCGACACAGTTAAGGTTCTGCTCGATGTGCTTGAAGAAACGACTCTCACCATTTCAACAATTGATTCTTAAATAAAAAAGGCTTATGAAAGATACTTGCTTTACTGTAATAACCAACACCCCATTAAACGGGAGTGTATATAAAATGGTTCTTTCGGGCGATACGTCTGAGATAACTAAGCCGGGGCAGTTTATAAACATTGCCCTGCCGGGATTTTATCTCAGACGCCCTATTTCGGTTTGCGACAGAGAAGAAAACAGCCTTACGATAATTTATAAGACTGTTGGGCACGGAACGGCCATTATGGCAGAGATGAAGCCGGGAGAAAAGCTGAACGCATTAACGGGGCTCGGCAACGGCTACGATACCGGCGCTTCGGGCGAAACCCCCGTTCTTATCGGCGGAGGTGTAGGAGTGCCGCCTTTGTATCTTCTTGCAAAAGAACTGAGAAAAGAAAATAAAAAGGTCAGCGTTATCCTCGGCTTTAATACAAAAAATGAAATATTTTATGAAGAAGAATTCAGGGCTCTCGGCTGCGAGGTTTTTGTTACAACCGTTGACGGAAGCTGCGGCATAAAGGGCTTTGTTACCGCCGCAATTCCAAACAACGCCTCATATTTTTACTCCTGCGGACCTGAGCCTATGCTGAGGGCAATTTGCGATAGCACTGAAATATCGGGTCAGCTCAGCTTTGAGGAGCGAATGGGCTGCGGCTTCGGCGCGTGCGTTGGCTGCACAAGAAAAACTAAATCGGGATATAAGCGCGTTTGCAAGGACGGTCCTGTATTTTTCAAGGAGGAAGTTTTATGGGAAAGCTGAGCGTTAATTTATGCGGCATAGAGCTGAAAAATCCCGTTATACCCGCCTCCGGTACTTTCGGCTTCGGATATGAATTTGCCGAAATTTACGACATAAACCGTCTTGGAAGTATTTCAATAAAGGGAACAACTAAAGATCCGCGTTTCGGCAATCCTACGCCCAGAATAGCGGAGTGCCCTTCGGGGTTGTTAAACAGCGTAGGACTTCAGAATCCCGGCGTTGAAAGAGTTATAAACGAGGAACTTCCAAAGCTCAGGAAATGCTTTCACGGGTATATTATGGCGAATGTAAGCGGATTTTCGCTTGAGGACTATGTTTACACCTGCGAAAAATTTAATGATGTTCCGGATATCGGCTGGATAGAGCTTAATATAAGCTGCCCCAATGTTCACGGCGGAGGAATGAGCTTCGGAACCTCTCCGAAAGATGCCGCAGAAGTCACGAGAGCGGTAAAAAAATCAACCTCAAAGCCCGTGATAGTTAAGCTCACCCCCAACGTTACCAATATCACCGAGATAGCAAAGGCCGTTGAGGATGCCGGAGCGGACGGAGTGAGCCTTATAAACACTCTTCTGGGAATGAGAATAGACCTGAGAACCAGGAAGCCCGTGCTTTATAACCGCACAGGCGGGCTTTCCGGTCCGGCGGTGTTTCCGGTTGCGCTGAGAATGGTATACGACGTTTCTCACGCAGTAAATATTCCCGTTGTGGGAATGGGAGGAATATCCTCGGCTGAGGACGTCATCGAAATGATGCTGGCGGGGGCAACTGCAGTTGAGGTTGGAGCCGCAAATCTCGTTGACCCGGAGGCGTGCAATAAAATAATTGACGATCTGCCGAAAGTTATGGAAAAATATAATATATCATCATTAGCTGAACTTAGGAGGATATGATGGGTAAAGACGTTATAATCGCCTGTGATTTTCCGGGCAAAGAGCAAACTATGAGCTTCCTTGACAATTTCAAGGATGAAAAGCCCTTTGTAAAAATAGGCATGGAGCTTTTCTATGCCGAGGGTCCCGCGATAGTTAGAGAGATAAAAAGCAGAGGACATAAGATTTTTCTTGATCTTAAACTTCACGATATACCGAACACAGTTAAACGAGCTATGTCGGTTCTCTCTTCGCTTGACGCGGATATTGTAAATCTGCACGCGGGCGGAGCGATACCGATGATGGAGGCAGCAATAGAGGGGCTTACTCGCCCGGACGGAACAAGGCCGCTGCTTATAGCGGTAACCATGCTGACCTCAACCGATCAGCAAACTATGGAGCGCGACCTGCTTATAAATTCCCCGATTGAGAACACGGTTCTTCACTACGCATTAAATGCGAAAAAAGCAGGGCTTGACGGAGTTGTATGCTCTCCGCTCGAAGCCGGAAAAGTACACGAAAATTGCGGCACGGACTTTTTGACCGTAACGCCCGGAGTACGCTTTGCCGACGGCGAAAAGGGAGACCAGAAACGCGTTATGACCCCCGAACAGGCAAAAAAAATAGGCTCCGACTATATAGTTGTAGGAAGACCTATAACCGCCGCAGCAGACCCTGTTGAGGCCTACAGAAGATGCGTGAGAGAATTTGTGGATAATGCGTAAAGGAGAGATTTCAAATGGATTTAAATATTAAAATTGCAAAAGATCTATTAAAAATACGGGCGGTATTTTTCCGTCCTGACGATCCGTTTACCTGGGCAAGCGGTATAAAAAGCCCCGTTTACTGCGATAACCGCCTGACTTTAAGCGATCCCGAAGTAAGAACGGACGTTGAAACCGGCCTTAAAACTCTTATTGAGGAAAACTTCCCTGATGCAGAGGTTCTTATGGGAACCTCAACAGCGGGCATAGCTCACGCTGCCATAACCGCGCACCTGATGAACAAGCCTATGGGATATGTTCGCTCCGGTGCAAAGGATCACGGAAGACAAAATCAGATCGAGGGAAAGCTTGATGCAGGTCAGAAGGTAGTTGTTGTTGAGGATCTTATCTCAACAGGCGGCTCAGTTCTTGAGGTTGTTGATGTTTTAAGAAACGCCGGCGCAGAAGTGCTTGGAATAGTTTCTATTTTCACCTACGGCATGGAAAAGGGCATCAAGCGTCTTGCCGAAGCAGAAGTTAAAAACATATCGCTTACAAATTTTGACTGCATTGCCGAGGTTGCGGCAGAAGAAGGGTATATAAAGCCCGAGGATATAAAAAGACTTATAGCTTTCAGAAACAATCCGTCGGACGAGAGCTGGAAAGGATAAAAAATGAGAAGCATAATAGATATTCTCGATTTTTCGGTGGAAGAGCTGGACGAGTTAATAGCATTGGCGGAAGATATTATAAGAAAACCGGATGATTATGCCGAGAGCTGCCGCAGAAAAAAGCTTGCAACACTGTTTTTTGAACCCTCAACAAGAACAAGAATGAGCTTTGAGGCCGCAATGTATGAGCTGGGAGGAAACGTTATTTCCATGGCGAGCGGCGCTTCATCTTCTGCAGCTAAGGGTGAGAGCGTTGCGGACACAGTTAAAACTGTCAGCCAGTATGTTGATATAATAGCTATGCGTCACCCAAAAGAGGGAGCCGCCCTTGTTGCATCGAGAACTGCCGAAGTTCCCGTTATAAACGCTGGAGACGGAGGCCATTGCCACCCGACTCAAACTCTTGCCGACCTTTTAACAATACAGCGCGAAAAAGGCAGGCTCGATTCTCTTACGGTAGGACTTTGCGGAGACCTTAAGTTCGGCAGAACCGTACATTCGCTGATAAACGCGATGGCAAGATATAACAATATCCGCTTTGTTCTCATTTCACCCGAGGAATTAAAGCTTCCGAGCTATGTTAAGCGCGATGTTCTCAAGAACAAAAACATTCCGTATGTTCAAACAACCGATTTTGACGAGGTTATACCTGAGCTTGACATCCTCTATATGACAAGAGTTCAAAAAGAACGCTTTTTTAACGAGGAGGACTATTTAAGGCTTAAAGACAGCTATATTTTAACTCCCGACAGGCTGAAAAACGCAAAAAAGGACCTTTCGGTTATGCATCCGCTGCCCAGAGTAAACGAAATAAGCATCTCTGTGGACAACGATCCGAGAGCCTGCTATTTTAAGCAGGTAAAAAACGGCAAATATATGCGAATGGCGCTCATACTTAAGCTTTTAAAGGAGGCAGGCACTATATGAACATTGATTCCATTCATAACGGAGTTGTTATTGACCACATAAGCGCCGGCAGAGGTATGAGGCTCTATGACCTGTTGGGGCTTGATAAACTTAATGTGCCGGTGGCGATAATCAAAAATGTTAACTCCGGCAAGATGGGAAGAAAGGATCTTATAAAGGTTGATGCCGATATTCCCATAAGCCTTGACGTTATAGGCTTTGTTGACCCCGGAGCAACGGTAAATATAATTAAAAACGGCGTTCTCACTGAAAAAAGAAACGTCCCGATGCCCGAGACGCTTGTTAATGTTATCAAATGCAAAAATCCGCGCTGCATAACTTCAACCGAGCAGGAGCTTGACAATATGTTCAGGCTCACCGACCGGGAGAACATTGTTTACCGCTGCGTTTACTGCGAGGCGGCAGTTAACGCGAATTAAGACAAAGCTATTTTGATTACTATCGGGAAATGATCGCTGGGATAAATGCCGTCATAAGTAGTATCAACAATTTTATATTCCGAAACGTCTATACCCGTTTTTGAAACCATAAAATAGTCAATATTCTCCCTGTTAAGGCTCTTGCCGTAGTTCTGATATGTGGCCCCGCTCATAGTGATTCCGGCTTTGTATTTCGCATCGTCAAACAGCTTAGCAGCGGCCTTGTATGTTTCAGAACTCTCCTCGGCGTTAAAATCGCCCATTATAACGCAGGGATAATCGCCGAAGGCGTTTAGCTTTTCAAGGATCAACCTTATGCCGTTGATCCTTGCTTTTTCGCTTATATGATCAAGATGGGTATTAAAAACGGCAAGCTCTTTTCCGTCGGAGAGCTGTTTTAACACAACGAAAGAGCATATGCGGTAACAGGCGGCTCCCCAATCGCGGCTCATTTCATCGGGAGTTGAGCTGAGCCAAAACGATCCTTTATCTATAAGCTGAAATTTTGAGGTGTTATAAAATATCGGACAGCCTTCGGAAAAATAGCTGCCGTCACGGTAAGTAAGAACATTTTCATAACCTTCAAGGCAGTTAGTGAGATAATCATAGTGAAATCTTGTTACCTCCTGAAAACCTATAATATCAGGGCTCTGAGCCTCGATATTTTTTATTATCAGATCTGCGCGGTAGAACCAGCTCTTCTTAAACATATCAAAGGGCGATACAGTGCGAACATTGCAGCTCATAACGGTTATATTCTCCGAGCGGGAATTATTTGTTATACTAAAGCTTCTCTCAGAGTTTTTATAATGAGGATAAAACATAACCTGCGCTCCCGCAATAAAAATTACGCCTGCAAGAATAATGCAAACAAGAGAAATTAAAATTGTTTTTATCGTTTTCTTTGCTTTTTTATTATTCATATTTATCACCTTTCGATAATAACAGGTTTTTAAATTATGTTAGCATAAAAATTTAATGAAGTCAAACGCTTATACTTGATATTTTTATATAAATGTAATAATATATTATATAATTAGATAAATATCGTTTGACGGAGGCATATATGTCAGATTTTTCCAATAAAAAAGTTCTTGTTATCGGTCTTGCAAGAAGCGGACTTGCCGCTGTAAAGCTTCTTCTGAAACTCGGCGCGGACATAACTGTTTCGGAATCAAAGCCCGAAAGCGAGATAAAAGAAAGAGATTTTCTCAAAGAAAACGGTGTAAGACTTGCTCCTCAGACGCCGGATATTTTTGAGGAAAATTATGACCTTGCCGTTAAAAACCCGGGAATAAACGGAAATCTTTGGTTTATAAAAAGGCTGAGGGAGAGGAATATTCCCGTTATAACCGAAATTGAGCTTGCCTACCGCGTTTCTGCAAAGCAGTTTTATATTGCCGTTACCGGAACAAACGGAAAAACAACCACCTCAAGCCTCATTTATGAGATTCTGAAAAAGGCTTTTCCGGGCAAAGCCCACGTTACCGGCAATATAGGCACAGCTCTGTGCGAAACCGTTCTCGAAAATTCGTTGCTTACCGAAGGCGGGCATTATATCGTGCTTGAAATTTCAAACTTCCAGCTTGCCGACATAGTTGACTTTAAGGCTGACGTGTCGGTAATACTGAATCTAGCGCCGGATCACATAGATTTTATGGGCAGCGAGGATAACTATTACCGCTCAAAATGCCGCGTTTACGAAAACGCCGATGAAAACTGCGTATTTCTTAAAAACGCCGACGATAAAATCATTGAGGAATACTGCTCTTTGCTCCCCGTTAAGGCAAAAACTTTTACATTCAGCACCGAAAACAAGGCTGATATATACGCTGATGGCAAAAACGTTTATTATAACGGCAAAATTCTATTCCCTCTGGATATAATAAGGATAGTTGGAAGGCATAACGTTCAGAATGTTCTTGTATCTGTTGCAGCAGCGCTCACCGCGGGAGCGGACGAAGAGACCATAAGAGAGGCTGTTGCAGATTTCAGAGGCGTTGAACACAGAATTGAGTTTGTCAGAGAAAAAGACGGAGTTAAATACTATAACGATTCAAAGGGCACAAACGTTGACGCCACCGTTACCGCCCTTAAGGCATTTTCCTCCCCGGTTATTCTGCTTGCGGGCGGATTTGAAAAGGGACTTTCATTTGAACCGCTTAAGGCTTACCTCAAAAATGTTAAGCAGGTAATCGGCTTTGGCGCCTGCGGGAAAAGGCTTATAGAAGAGCTGACAGGCGGAACCGGAATTTTAACGGAGAATTTACCGGAAGCTTTGGCGCAGGCAGAAAAGCTCGCAAAAAGCGGAGATACCGTTCTTCTGTCGCCTACAACAAGCTCCTTTGACCAGTATTCCTGCTTTGAAGAGCGCGGAGAACACTTCAAAGAGCTTGTAAATTCACTGTAAAGAGGTAATTATGGATAACTGCGAAAGACCGATAGGCGTTTTCGACTCCGGACTCGGAGGACTTACCGTTGTTAAAGAAATCCTTAAGAATCTTCCTAACGAGAATATTATTTTCTTCGGCGATACAGGAAGAGTTCCCTACGGGGGACGCTCAAAGGAGACAATAACCCAGTATGTTAAGGACGATATGGATTTTTTGCTCTCACACGGCGTTAAAGCCGTTGTTATCGCCTGCAACACAGCTGATTCAATGGCAAGAGAAACGGTTGAAAACCTTTATAACATACCTATTATCGGAGTTGTTTCACCCGCGGCAAAAAAGGCCGCAAATGCCACGAAAAACGGCAGAATAGGCGTTATAGGAACAAAAGCAACCGTTAAAAGCGGAGCATATTTAAGGGCAATAAGCGCCTATTCTCCTGAGACAGAGGTTTTTGTCGCGGCTTGTCCGCTGCTCGTTCCCCTTGTTGAGGAAGGGCGTTTTCAAAAGGGCGATATAGTTCCCGAAACGGTGCTTAAGGAATACCTCGAGCCTCTGAAAGAAAAAGAAATCGATACTCTTATTCTCGGCTGCACACACTATCCCCTGCTGTATGATATAGTTGCCTCAATTCTTCCCGATGTTCAAATCATATGTTCCGGACCCGCTTCAACCGAGGCTCTTATAGAAACACTCAGCGTTAATTCTCTGCTGAATCGTTCATCTTCACCGGGCTCGATCAGCTATTTTGTAAGCGATTCGCCCGACAGCTTTTCTAAAAACGGCAGCATCTTCATCGGCAAAGAAATCAACTCCGGCGTAAAACTGGTAAATCTTTAACAAAACAGTTAAAAATTTTAATAATTTAGAGCAAAACGGTTACAATTTGTAACCGTTTTATTACAACTTGTTAAGTTTATGAATTTTGCACAAATATCAGGCAATATATATATGCGAAAAAACGTGAAAAAGAGTTTTATAAAAACTTATTTCAAAATCCCGTAACAATGATTTGGTAATTTTAAACAAAATTTTTCTAAAACATAATTTGACATTTGAAAAAGCTTCGTCTATAATGCATTTTGTTCTTAGCCTGAAATCTATTGAGCGCATAAATGCAGCTCAAAACGGACAGGAGTTTTTATATGAATAGATCAAGAAAGGGCGGACGACGAAAGGGTCAGCAAAGTCCATATAAGATCATCACCGAATCCGCCTACAAAGACAGGCACGTCTTCAAATCGGTCTGCTTTATGACCGCGGTTGGACTTTCGCTCACGGCAGTTATTTCAACCGTCCCCCAAACAGCTGCAAACCTTGTAAAGGTTTCGCTTGAGGACGTCAACGCTCCTTCGTATACCCAGTATACCGATGCGAGCATCTTTTACACCGACGACAATCTTGTAAACTTTTCAGTGCCCGAGCTTGACGAGCTGAGCGAACTTATCGAAGAGCTCGTTGCGGCCGACGAAGTTAGTCAGCGCAAAAAAGAGGGCGACACCGCATTTTCAAAATGCGTAACCACCATGAGCGACGAGGAAGCTCAGGAAAAACTTGAAAACATTGAGGCAAAAAAAGCAACGGCAAGAACAATAATCACAGCCTCCGGAACATTTGAAAACTACACATGCCTTAATAAAAGAGGCATACCGATGTCACAAAAGGGAACGGTTGAGGTGGACGAAAACGGAGTTCCGCTTCACTACTCAAAGATGATAAAAGGCACCGCCACCGCCTACTGCACGGGCACGATAACCTCCAGGGGAACTCGTCCTATTCAGGGAACAGTTGCCGTTGATCCGAGAGAAATTCCCTACGGAACAAAAATGTATATAACGTCTGCCGACGGCAGCTATGTTTACGGCTTAGCGGTGGCAGAGGACACAGGCGGATTTATCTACTGGCCTCGCGGGGCAACAGTTGACCTCTATATGTATTCAAAATCAGACTGCACAACCTGGGGATTCAGAGGGGTTAACATCTATATCCTCGACTGACAAAAAGAACAATAACAAACGGCGCAGCTTCAAAATTCGAAGCTGCGCCGTTTTTCTTTATCTAAACCGAAAAAACTAATGCCTAATTTTCTCAATAACGCTTTCAACGATCTCAACTATTTTAAATCTCACCTTATATCCCCCTGCGGGCGAAATCACTTTAATTTCGTCATCTGAAAACACAGAATAAATGTCGTTTTCGCTCTCACTCGCCGCTGGAAGGCACAGTGGAGGAAACATAACACACCACCAGTTTTTTCCCTCTCCTTCGCCCAAGACTATTTTAAGCGCAGTATATCTTCCGGCAGGAAGAGTGAAACCGTCATACTCACGGGTTGAAAAAAATTCATAAGAAATCTCTGCATTTGATATATAATCAAATCCGTTTTCGGCAAGAACCCTGTTTGCGGTATCTTCCATTGCGCTTAAATATCCGCTTAGACGGCTCTGCGCCTCAGAGGCTGTAATATCACCGGAAAAAATTTCATTTCCGCTTTTAAGCAGCTCATCGCGCACCATAAGTTTTACAGCCTGATCCGCCTGAGAATCTGAATTTGCTATAATATGCAGCCTTAAAACGTCGTTTCGCACCTGCCTGCAGGAAGCAAACCAATCCAGAGAAGAGCATAAAACAAGCGAAATCGCGATAACCGCCGAGGCGATGATGTATATTTTGTTTTCAAGTTTATTTTTTTCAAGCATAAAAAAACCGTCCTTCCATATTTTTCTAAACAGAGGTTGGACGGAAATATTTTTTTTATTCAACAAATCAAGAAACTGTTTTTCCGGCATAAACAAACTGCATTTTACTTTTCAGTTCATTCGCCGCCTCTTTTGCCTCTTGAGAACTTTCAAAAAGACCGAAATACGCCGAACCGCTTCCGGAGAGAGACGTAAAAAAAGCGCCGCAGTTAAGCATTGAGCCTTTTATCGCTTCTCCTTCGGGGATATCGCAGAGCTGTTCAAAAACATTAAGGCTGAATTTGAGCGCATTTCTCCCCTCTGAGCGGGCAAAATGGTATAAAACACGGTCATTATCGGGGTGAGCTATTTTTATTCCGCGGTCAAATTTTGAATATGCGTCCCTTGTGCTGACACCTCTTTCGGGCTTTGCGATAACGATATATGAATCAAAATGCGGTAATTGCGCCAAAACCTCCCCTATATTAAGGCATAGGGCTGTTCCGCCTTTTATCATAAATGGAACGTCCGCACCGATTTTAAGGGCAATTTTGAGCAAATTCTGATATTCAAGCGGATAACCGTTTATTTCATTCAGGGCGTTAAGCACCGCGGCGGCATCAGCGGAGCCGCCGCCGAGACCCGCCTGGGAGGGAATGAGCTTTTCAATATAAATATCCGCGTCCGGCTCGATCTGAGTTTCTTCAAAAAAATATTTTGCGGCGAGAAAGGCGGTGTTTTTTTCGTCTGCCGGCAGAGTTTTATCGGAACAGGCAAGCCTTATTCCGCCAAAGCCTGTTTTAAGAGTAACAGTATCGCATAAATCAACCGACTGCATAACGGTGTTAATAGCGTGATATCCGTTTGGCAATATTCCGGTGAGATCAAGCGATAAATTGATTTTGGCGTAAGCGTTTTTTATTATTTTCATAATATCACCGGAATTATTTTAACATATATTTTTATTTTTGCATATAGAGTTTGCAAAATTATTATTTTTGGTGTAAAATAAAATAGATCTTCGAAACCTAAAAAAAGGAGGCGGGACTATGAGCAGTTTGCTCGATATGCACGTATACACAAACAACACCCCCGGAACAAAAGACAAAATAAGCTTTTTATGCGAAACGGCGGTTGAAAAAGATATAAGGGGTGTTGCATTTACTGATATAGTAAACTTGGACGATTGCGATGTTTTTGACATAAGAAGGCGGGTCCGCCATTCATTTTTTGATATTTCAAAGGCAAAGCAGCTGTTTTTTGACTCACTTACGGTTTTTGGCGGTATAGAACTCAGGCAAGCCGTTTGCGATCCTAAGAACGCGGAAAAAATTATATCCTCGCAAAAATACGATATAGTGCTCACAAGCATTTCAAGATTTAACAAAACCGAAGAATTTGATCTTGCACCGAATATGTCCGCTGAAGCCTTTAACGCTTTTACCGAACGCTACTGTGATATGCTGCTGAAAACGGTAAACGAAACCGATTTTGATGTGTTTTCACGACCTCTTGCACCTTTAAGGGAAACAACAGCAGATTATACCTTTTTTGAAGAAAGCATGAAAGTTGTGCTTGACGCTCTGGCAAACAGAGAAAAGGCCCTTGAAATAGACACCAAAGACATTTTGGGCAGCGAACGCATACGCGACCTCTATCTGAGGCTTATAACCTATTTCAAAAAAGCCGGAGGAAAATATATAACTATCGGCAGCGAATGCATTTCACACGATGAACTGGGAAGAGGTATCGAGCTTACAATGAATGCGGTGCGCAGAGCAGGATTTGAGGAGATAACTTTTTACGATCAGCGCACTCCATATGCTGTAAAGCATTTAGCTTACCTGTAATTATTTGTAAAGTAATTTTCTTGTCGAGATTTCAAAGTCAACACCTGAAACATCGCTGTTGTTCAAAACTCAGTTGAAAATGTTTAAAAACCACCCATTTTTATATTTTTCACAAGCATTTTTGTAAAGCAAAACAGCTTTACAACACAAAAAAAAGCATCAGGCATTGCATTTTACCTGATGCTTTTAACTTTATTATTTTTTTATCTGCGGTTATTTCCGCCGTTGCCGTGTCTCGGCCCCTGGCTTCTTCCGGGCTTACGGGGAGCATCGTTCAGCTCGTTTTCGGGAGTTGCGCCTTCAACAGCGATAAGAGCATTTCTTCTTGAAAGGTTAAGTCTGCCCTGCTCATCGGTGGGAAGAACCTGAACTATTATCTCATCGCCAACGTTTACGACATCCTCAACTCTTTCGGTGCGTTTAACGTCAAGATGGCTGATATGAACCATCCCCTCTTTGCCGGGAACTATCTCAACAAACGCGCCGAAGCTCATAAGGCGGGTAACAACGCCTTTATATATCGCGCCCTCCTCCGGGCCGTTTGCTATGGTTTCAACAATACTTAGAGCTTTATTGCAGGCGTCAAGGTCGGTTGAGGCAATAAATACGCTGCCGTCATCGTCAATATCTATCTTAACGTCGCATTCGGCGCAGATCTTCTGAATAACCTTGCCTTGTTTACCGATAACATCTCCGATCTTATCAGGATCAATTCTGGTTGTGAGCATCTTGGGAGTGTATTTTGAAAGCTCTTTTCTGGGCTCGGGAATAACGGGAAGCATAACCTCGTCCAGAATCTTGCAGCGGGCCTTATAGGTCTTTTCAAAAGCCTCTTTAACTATTTCAGGGGTGAGACCGTGAACCTTGGTGTCCATCTGAATGGCGGTTATTCCTTTTTTGGTTCCGCCTACCTTAAAGTCCATATCTCCGAAGAAATCTTCAAGTCCCTGAATATCAACCATTGTTATAAACCGGTCTCCCTCGGTAACAAGGCCGCAGGAAATACCTGCAACGGGAGCTTTAATGGGAACGCCGGCAGCCATAAGAGAAAGAGTTGAACCGCAAATGGAGGCCTGAGAGGTTGATCCGTTTGAGGAGAGAACCTCTGAAACAAGTCTTATTGTATAGGGGAATTCTTCAACGGAGGGAATAACGGGAAGCAGAGCTCTTTCGGCAAGAGCGCCGTGGCCTATCTCGCGTCTTCCGGGACCTCTTGAGGGTTTTGTTTCGCCAACGGAGTATGAGGGGAAGTTATAGTGGTGAATATAGCGTTTCTCCGTTTGCTCGTCTATTCCGTCAAGCTCCTGAGCGTCACCTATTGTTCCGAGAGTTGTTATGGTTAAAACCTGGGTCTGTCCTCTTGTGAACATACCGGAGCCGTGAACACGGCTGAGAAGGTCAACTTCTGCGTTAAGAGGTCTCATATCGTCAAGCCCTCTGCCGTCAACACGCTTGCCCTCGTCAAGAAGCCAGCGGCGAACAACATATTTTTGAAGCTTATAAAGGCAGTCGTCAAGTTTGGCGGTATCATCAGGATAAACTTCGTCAAACTTCTCGTGAACCGCTGCGAAAACTGGGTTAAGACGCTCGTCTCTTATTCTCTTGTCGTCGGTGTCGAGAGCAACCTTAACGGCGTCAATCGCAAATTCCTTAACTGCTTCATACATCTCGGGAGCGGGATCGTTTGAAACAAATTCGATCTTTTCTCTGCCTATCTCCTTCTGGATGCCCTTTATAAATTCAACCATACGCTGGTTCTCTTTATGGGCAAACATTATGGCGTCAAACATTGTGTCGTTATCAATTTCGTTTGCACCTGCCTCGATCATAGCGATAAGCTCGTCCGTTGAGGCAACGGTTACTGCCATTTCGCTCTTATCTCTCTCTTCGGCAGAGGGGTTAATAATAAACTGACCGTCAACAAGGCCCACCGAAACACCCGAAATGGGACCTGCCCACGGAATATTGGAGATGGAAAGCGCTATTGATACGCCTATCATAGCGGTTATTTCGGGAAGGCAATCGGGATCAACCGACATAATGGTGCAAACTATGCCGACATCGTTTCTCATATCCTTGGGGAACAGGGGGCGGATAGGGCGGTCGATAACTCTTGCGGAAAGAATTGCCTTTTCGCTGGCTCTGCCCTCTCTTCTCTGGAAGGAACCGGGAATTTTGCCAACAGAATAGAGCTTTTCTTCAAAGTCTATCGACATCGGGAAAAAGTCCACACCCTCTCTGGGCTTATCGGACATTGTTACTGTGCAAAGCACTTCGGTCTCGCCGTAGCGGACAAGAACCGCGCCAGATGCAAGCTGCGCCATTTTGCCGGTTTCAACAACAAAGGGTCTGCCGGCAAGCGTTGTTTCGAATTTTCTGAAATCCTCAAACATTTTGTTTCTCCTTTTGTTTTTTTATTTCAAAAGGTTGTCCTGGGCGCTTGTAACGTCAATGTACAATTCGCAGTCTGTGAGCCTTTTTCATAAACTCCGAATTGTACATTTTACATTAACATCCGCGCCTGGAACTTCCCTTTTAAGTAGGTGCTGATGAATTATCGCGTGCAGATTGCGCAGTCAGATTTTGCGGAAAATTGCATAAAGCTGCCGCAGACATTTATTGCAGGTCACAAGCGGATCTGTGCAAGATGGCGGGAAATATGCCTGCAAGGTGTGCGCTAAGACTTATCAGCGATCACTTTATACGCAAAGCGAGCGACAAGTTGCCTTGCCGCTCATTAAATGCTTACTTACGAAGTCCAAGTCTTGCAACAATAGAACGGTATCTCTCAATATCGTTCTTCTGAAGATAAGCAAGAAGGTTTCTTCTGTGACCTACCATTTTAAGAAGGCCTCTTCTGGAGTGGTGGTCTTTTTTATGGATCTTAAGATGCTCGTTAAGGTCGTTGATTCTCTTTGTGAGAACGGCGATCTGAACCTCGGGTGATCCGGTGTCGCCCTCGTGGGTGGCGTATTCGGCAATTATTGCCTGCTTTTCTGCCTGTGTCATTTTTTTCACCTCATTTTATATTTATTCGGGCATCCAAGCGCGGGGAAAGGTGAACACCGTTCAAAAAACGGAATTATCCTCCGCTCCGAGAAGCCGAACAACAGGAATTATATCACAAGTATTTTATGTTGTAAAGAGTTTTTTTAATCTTTACATAAAAAAAAGATTTTTCAAAAATTACATATTTACAAGTCGAAAAAAGCGTGATACAATGTAATTTGGTTTTTACCGCATATTATTATGTAATATAATTCAGGAGGATAAAACTTATGGCAAGAAAGAAAAAGTCCATGGACGGAAACAACGCTGCGGCGTGGGTTTCATATGCTTTCACCGAGGTTGCGGGAATCTACCCCATAACCCCTTCAAGCCCCATGGCGGACTATGTTGACCAGTGGTCGGCAGACGGTCTTAAAAACATATTCGGAACAACCGTTAAGGTTGCCGAAATGCAGAGCGAAGCCGGCGCAGCCGGAACAGTACACGGCTCCCTTGCAGCCGGCGCTCTCACAACGACCTACACCGCATCCCAGGGTCTGCTTCTTATGATCCCCAATATGTATAAAATCGCGGGCGAGCTGCTCCCCAGCGTTTTCCACGTTTCGGCAAGATGCGTGGCTTCCCATGCGCTTAACATTTTCGGCGATCATTCCGACGTATACGCTTGCCGTCAGACCGGCTTTGCTATGCTCGCCGAAACCAACCCCCAGGAAGTTATGGATCTCGGCGCGGTTGCGCATCTCGCATCCATAAAGGGTAGAGTTCCGTTTATAAACTTCTTTGACGGCTTCCGTACCTCTCACGAGATTCAGAAGATTGAAATTTGGGATTATGACGATCTCAAAGAGATGTGCGATATGGACGCTGTTGATGCGTTCCGTAAACGCGCTCTCAACCCCGAGCGCCCCGTTATGCGCGGCTCTCACGAAAACGGCGACATTTTCTTCCAGCACAGAGAGGCCTGCAACGAATATTATAATGCGCTTCCCGCTGTTGTTGAAGAATATATGGATAAGGTAAACGCCAAGCTCGGCACAAACTACAAGCTCTTCAACTACTACGGCGCACCCGACGCTGACAGAGTTATCATAGCAATGGGCTCTATATGCGACGTTGCGGAAGAAGTTATTGACTATCTTACCGCTCAGGGCGAAAAGGTAGGTCTTGTTAAAGTCCGTCTTTACAGACCCTTCTCAGTTGAAAAGCTCTGCGAAGCCATTCCCGAAACCTGCACAAAAATTGCCGTTCTTGACAGAACCAAGGAACCCGGTGCAATCGGCGAGCCTCTTTATCTTGATGTTATCGCCGCTCTTAACGCCTGCGGCAGAAACGGCATAAAGGTAACCGGCGGACGCTACGGCCTCGGCTCCAAGGACACTCCCCCCGCAAGCGTTTTCGCAGTTTACGATGAACTGAAAAAGGACGCTCCCAAGGCTCATTTCACCATCGGTATCAACGATGACGTTACCTATCTTTCACTCGAAGAAAAGCCCTCTCCCAACACAGCGGCAGAAGGCACCATCGAATGCAAATTCTGGGGTCTCGGCGGCGACGGAACCGTTGGCGCAAACAAGAACTCCATCAAAATAATCGGCGACTATACCGATAAATTTGTTCAGGCATATTTCCAGTATGACTCAAAGAAGACCGGCGGTATAACAATATCCCACCTTCGCTTCGGCGACAGCGCCATAAAGAGCCCATACTATATAAATAAAGCTGATTTTGTTGCCTGCCATAATCCCTCTTATGTTGAGAAGGGCTTCAGAATGGTTCAGGACGTTAAACCCGGCGGCGTTTTCCTTATCAACTGTCAGTGGGATGAAAAAGAGCTCGCTGAAAAGCTGAACGCCGAAACAAAGCGCTATATTGCAAACAACAATATCCAGCTCTATACCGTAAACGCTATCGATATCGCAGCAAAGGTTGGCATGGGCAAGCGCACAAACACAGTTTTGCAGGCAGCTTTCTTTGCTCTTGCAAAGGTTATGCCCATTGAAGAGGCTGTTCAGCATATGAAGGACGCCGCAACCAAGAGCTATTCAAAGAAGGGACCGGAGGTTGTTAAGTGCAACCACGACGCTATCGATGCCGGCGTTTCAGCCTTTGTTAAAATTGACGTTCCCGCAGAGTGGGCAAACGCCGAGGACGAGGCAAATGCAGCCGTTAACGAAAATCCCTCCAAGCTTGAAAAAATGGTTGAAAACATAATGAAGCCCGTTGGAAAGATGGACGGCGATCGCCTTCCCGTTTCCGCCTTTGTTGATCACGCCGACGGTACATTTGAGCAGGGTGCATCCGCCTATGAAAAGAGAGGCGTTGCAGTTATGGTTCCCGAATGGGATGCCGATAAGTGCGTTTCCTGCAACCAGTGTTCATTTGTTTGCCCGCACGCAACTATCCGTCCGTTTGCTCTGGATGAGGCTGAACTTGCAGCCGCTCCCGAAGTACTCAAAACAAAGGATATGAAGGGTAAATCATATAAATTCACAATGGCTGTTTCTCCGTTTGACTGCATGGGATGCGGAGTTTGCGTTGGCGTTTGCAAGCCCGGCGCAATCAAGATGGTTCCCAGAGAGAGCCAGGATAGCCAGCAGGAAGCATTTGACTACTGCGTTGCTAATGTTTCCGAAAAGGCTGACCTCACCGAGAAGCTCACAACCATCTCCAGCCAGTATAAGCAGCCTCTCCTTGAGTTCTCAGGTTCCTGCGCAGGCTGTGCTGAAACAGCATATGCCCGTCTTATAACCCAGCTCTTCGGCGACAGAATGTATATTTCCAACGCCACAGGCTGCTCATCCATCTGGGGCGGCCCCGCTGCAACCTCGCCTTACACCGTAAACAAGGACGGCCACGGTCCTGCCTGGGCGAACTCCCTGTTTGAAGATAACGCAGAACACGGCTTCGGCATGCTGCTCGGTCAGGGCGCAATCAGAAATTCTCTTATTGCGAGAGTTGAGCAGATCGCCGAAAGCGAAAAAGCTCCCGAAAGCGTAAAGTCCGCTGCAAAGGAATATCTTGACACCGTAAACGACGGCGAAAAGAACGCAGCAGCTTCAAAGGCTCTTATAGCTGAGCTTGAAGGCTTTGACTGCGACTGCGAAAACCGCAAAGAGATTCTTAAAAACAAAGAATATCTTGCCAAGAAGAGCGTTTGGATCTTCGGCGGCGACGGCTGGGCATACGACATCGGCTTTGGCGGCGTTGACCACGTTCTTGCAGCAGGCGAAGACGTTAATATAATGGTATTCGATACTGAGGTTTATTCCAACACCGGCGGACAGGCATCAAAGGCCTCTCAGATAGGCCAGGTTGCCCAGTTCGCGGCTGCCGGTAAGGCGATAGCCAAAAAGAGCCTTGCAGAAATTGCAATGAGCTACGGCTACGTTTACGTTGCTCAGATAGCTATGGGAGCAAATATGAATCAGACCCTCAACGCCATCCGTGAAGCTGAAGCATATCCGGGCCCCTCGATCGTTATCGCTTACGCTCCCTGCGAGATGCACTCCATTAAGGGCGGCATGACAAACTGCCAGAACGAAATGAAGAAGGCTGTTGACTGCGGCTACTGGAATATGTTCCGCTTCAATCCCGCACTCAAGGCCGAAGGCAAGAACCCCTTCATCCTTGATTCCAAGCCCGGCAACAAGGACGACTATCGCGGATTCCTTATGAATGAGGCTCGTTATTCTCAGCTCACCCGCAAGTTCCCCGAAAGAGCGGAATCCCTCTTCACCGAGGCTGAGGACAGAAGTGTTGAAAGATATGAGCACCTGCTCCGTCTTAAAGCTCTCTATGCCCCCACAGAGGAATAATTAAAGTTTCGTAAACTCGTAACTTAAATATAAAACAGGAGCTGTCCCATTAAGGCAGCTCCTGTTTTTCTATATCAAAATTCAATCAATCATTTGGTAAAATTTTTTCAGAAGGTCATAGATTTGTCGGGAAGTATACACGCTATAACGATATAGGCGATAAGCAGCGGAAAAAAGGCGCAAAAGACGCCCATCAAGACCGTTATCAATCGAATTATGTTGGGATCGAGATCCAGATACTCGGCAACGCCGCCGCATACGCCGCAGATCACTTTTCCCTGCTCGATCTTATAGAGTTTTTTTGGCATAGTCAGTTCTCCTTTTGTTCCATAGCTATTTTTACTTCGCCTACCCCTGAGGATATGCGGAAGGTATATTTACCGCGGCTGTTTGACCCGGGAGTAATTATCTGTCCGATACCGTTTTCGGTTATAAAATCGTAGTCGTCACGATCGCCATAAAGGGTCATATAGACTGCGCCTATTCCGCAGTCTATCCTGCCATCGCCGTTTACTTCGCCGGTGAAGGTCAGCTGACCTAATCCTATAGTTGCGTCGATAGCACCGCACATTGCACCATTGACGATTATATCGCCTATGCCGCCTTCTATATTAAGTTTGTTGTTGGCGGCTACGTTATTCATTATCATTTCTCCTGCACCGTTTTCGATGGTAAGGTTATTGGTGGTTATGCCTGTAATGGTCATTTTGCCCACGCCATTGGATATGTCGGCGCTCTCAAAAGCCATATTCTCGGGGATGGTTACCTCGATTTTGGCAGCGGGCAGGTATTTCTTGAAGAAAGGAACGTGATAAGCACTGTCGTATTTTACAGTCAGAACATCGCCATTTACCTCGCATTTGAAACAATTCTGAGCGAGATTTTGGGTATTTACCTTTATTTCGTCCACGTCGCCTGTTTTTATTATCATTTCTCCGTAATCGACATTTACTTTTATGTTTATCACACTGCCATCAATCACTATGCCATCCTGGGAGTCGGTGTAATTATTATTTACAGTGTGTATGCCGCTCCAGTCGATATAGACGTCATTATTATTGAATTCAAGTTGTACGCCATTGCTGAATACAGCCGGTCCGCCTATGCAGAATGCGATCAGCATAAAAATTATACCAAGCAACACCAGTGAACCGCCTACTATGTATTTTATTGCTCCTTTAGGCATTTTAAGCTACCCCCTTTCTTCCGGTAAGTTTTCTTACAAGTGAGGCGATTCCGCAAAAGCATGCTTTTGTCAGTCTTATCATAAGCTTGCAAAGCGGATATATCACCAAGGGGAACAAACCTGCAAAAAACAGAGATACTCCAATAGCGAACAGTCCGCCGGCAGGTGTGCCGGTAAAAAACGCGGCTATGCCGGTGACCAAGGCGAGTATCGCACTGACGCCGAAAGCGACTATTATGCAGATAAAAACGGCAAAAAGACTGATCAGAATACCTAACAGTGCGGATAGCAATCCTATCCATACAGGTGATGAAAGAACAAGTAAAACGATTATCAGAGCGATCTGGCCGCCTGTCCAGCCTGTTTTTTGCTGAGCACGGGTTGGGGGTGGGGTAAATGGGTTGGAGTAAGAGCCGCTTTTGCCAGAAGGCGTCGGTTCGTCAGCGGATCGCGTTGCCCCTTTGCGGTTTTCATCAATTATTGACCGGGCAAGCTCCTCAGGTGAGCCAAAGCTGGATATAACAGCCTGTTCGTTTTCTTCGCCCGCATCACTGAAAAACTCCTCGTAATAGCTCATAGCTGCTTCGCGCTCCTCCTGCGGGACAGAGGAAAGAGCATTTCGCAATTGAGCTAAAAATTCATATTTGTTCATTTTATTTCCTCTCTTAAAGTCAGAATCGTTTTTTCGTCTTGGGGCGAAGTGGTATTTACCGTCTGAGGCAAAATAATATCCTCTATCTTCTTTCTGTGCAGTTTCCATTCCTCACGGTAAAGCTCTAGCGCTGCCCTTCCCTTCGGAGTAACATGGTAGTAACGGCGGTTTCTGCCCTGAAACTCACGATCGTAGGTCTCAAGATTCTGCTCCTTTTGAAGGCGGCGAAGAACAGGATAAAGAGTGGATTCCGATATGTCAACGGCGGTGCGGATATCCTGAGTTATGCGGTAGCCGTAGGTGTCCTCGCGCGCTACTACCGCCAGCACCAGCGCGTCCAACAGGGCAGCGGATATTGGGAATGTCATTGTTTCACCTCCGATATTATGCCTTATTTGAAAAGTAAAGTCCTATTCTTTATATGATATTATATAGCGTATAATATTATTTGTCAACAAAAAATGAGAATTTTTAAAAAAATGGGTGTGGTTAATAAAATCAGCCTAAAAACAAACATACCCGTTCCTGCACTTTTTTGCAGGAACGGGTATTATCAATAAAAGCATCTTTTACATCTTAAATTGTTAATCGTTAATCGTTAATCATTTTTCTTTCTGTCGTACCTGAAAAATGCAACGGCGATGGAAATAAGGGTAAATGTTTCGTTTGCCGCTCCGGCGATCGATCCGTTCACGGCGTTATATATGAGCCAGCAAACGCAAACCGGTACAGTTAGAGCGCGCAGCTTTTTGGTATCGGTCTGCCAGTTGGCAAGAGAAGCGAAAACAGACGCAACGCAGGGCAGAAGGCTCCAATAGCTTTCCCAGGTAAATATAACAAGTATAATTGACACTGCGATGAAAATTATCGGAATACAATTTCCGCTTGCCCATTTTTTTTCGCGGCGGGAATAAACAAAAGCCCTCACAACATTTACAAAATTCATTGCAATAGGCGTTATCAGTCCTAAAAAGGCATAGTGAACGCACCAAACGGCGGCAACGATCATAAGCATAATGTTTACAGTTTTTTGCTTATTAAACTGATAAGTCAGTATAGCCAGCCCCATAGCGATAAAGCCGAATATCTGAGCTAAAACAAAAGAATGAGCTGAAATAAAATCTGACATTAGCAATCACCCACAGGTTTTTATATAGGTTTTATATAAGTGGATGATATTCAGATCCTCCGGCATTTCAAGGCCGTGCGAACCGCAGCCGCCGTCAATTTCGTGGCAGCCGTGATCCATTGCAAAACCCGAAAGCACATTATGATTCTTCCAGTGAGTGCGGATGAGCGCGTCAAAAGAGGCGTATGCTTCGCTGTTTGCCCTCAGCTCGCAGAGAGCTTCCAGCCCCTCGGGAGAGAACTTATGCATAAGCGAATCGTAGTTTCCGTTATAAACGAGAATAAAATCGTGTTCATCCTTTATAATAAGCTCTGAAGCTTTTGCATTAACTTCTGCGAGAGTGTCGTAAATATAATAATCCATATCTCTTTCAAGATATATTCTTGAAAGGCTGCAGCCGTCATCTGCAACAATAGCGCACCTTTTTCCGGCTCTGATCAGGGCGTCAAAGAGCGTGTCAATTTTAATAACAGGCTTTGAGTATGATCTGATTCCATGCACTTCGGGCTGCGCGCCGGTATAAAGAGAACCGAAGCAAACAGGGGTCACCGACGGCATCACGGTTTTAAGAGGAATCCGGAGCTCGGTAAGTTCAGAGGCCTCGCGCAAAAGATGCGGATATTTTTCATATATCCACTGCGCTATCGCATCGGGATTATACATAAAAACCCTGTCCGCTTTATCATTTTTGAAGCTCTTTATTATATAATCGGTGAGCGTTTCGTTTGCGGGAGCGGCCTTTTCGGGAGGCTGAACCCCCATAGCAAAGCAAAGCGCAGCGCAAATGGAATCTATTGAGTTTATATTGTATTCGTCACCCATAGTTTTACCCCTCAACAGTTTTTTCCTGATGATTGTATCACCGAAAAATAGCTATTGCAACAAAAAAAGCAAAAAAATCAAAAAAATACTTGCATTTAGTTTTTTTATGTGATATTATATTCGGGCAAAACGTGAGTGTGGAACTCCCCTCACTGCAATTAGTCTATGAACTAAGGCGGACGCTCCTCTGGCAAAAAAGCGAATGAACGTCTGAAAAAATTAACGGAGGATATTTATCATGGACGCATTAAAGCTCATCGCTCAGGACAGCGTAAAAGCAGAAACTCCCTCATTTGAGATAGGCGACACCGTTAGAGTTGCCGTTAAGATCCGCGAGGGTGAAAAAGAAAGAATTCAGGCATTTGAAGGCACAGTTATCGCTAAAAGAGGTTCAGGCGTTGCCGAAAGCTTCACAGTTCGCCGTCTTTCCTACGGTGTAGGTGTTGAAAGAGTTTTCCCGCTTCACTCCCCCAACGTTACCGACGTTAAGGTAGTTAGAAAAGGTAAAGTTCGCAGAGCAAAGCTCTATTACCTCAGAGGCAGAGTTGGTAAGGCCGCAAAGGTCAAGGAAGCTCTCAAGTAAGAAAAAAAAATCGGAATACCAAACGGTGTTCCGTTTTTTTAATATATAATTATGATAAATACTTTTTTAAGTTTTTTCTTGTAATATAAATAAATCGGTGGTATACTGATTTTATAAAAAAAGAACCGAGTGATAAAATGAGAAAAGATACAAAAAAAGAAGATAACAGAAACTACGGTCTGGCGGGAATTTTATATGACGCCGTTTCAATTATAATAACAGCCATTATGCTGCTGGCAATTGTTTTCACATTCTGTTGCAGAGTGGTAGGGGTTGACGGAACATCAATGAACAATACCCTTGCCGACGGCGACTGGCTTATAGTAACGCCCTATTATTCAGAGCCGAAATACGGAGATATCGTTATTGCAACAAAGAAAACCGCCGCACGCGGGCCGCTCGTTAAAAGGGTGATCGGACTGCCGGGAGACGAGGTAATAATCGATGCTGACGACAATGTTTATGTTAACGGCATAAAGCTCAACGAAACATATGCGCTCGTTGCCGAAAGCTATAAGGGCGACAGAACATATCCCGTAACTGTTCCGGAAGGCTGCGTTATGCTGATGGGCGATAACAGAGAGGTATCGTGGGATTCCCGCTTTACTAACATCGGCTTTATTGAGGAAGAATATCTGCTCGGGAAAGCGCAACTTAGGCTTTCATCTGATTGGGATATTTATTATAACTTTGATAACTGAAAACAAATTGGGGGTTACCCCCCCTTTTTGTTATTATAAAAAAATATGTATGAATTTGCGCTAAACTATTTATATTCTTTTCTGAAAGATAATTTTGATTTGGATAATGAGAAGATATCTCATAAGCTTGACCACACATTTCACGTTGTTGATAACGCAATTTATCTCTGCAACGATATGGGATTGAGCGAGGAAGATAAAGAGCTTGCTAAGCTTATTGCATTACTTCACGATATAGGAAGATTCGAGCAGGCAAAGCAAATGAATTCCTTTAGAGAAGATATTAAAAATTTTGATCACGCTGCTTTAGGCGTTAAGCTCTTATTTGAAACCGGCGAGATAAGGAGCTTTATAAAAGAGAATAAATATGATGAAATTATAAAAAAAGCGATAGAAAGGCACAGCAAATATATTTTAGATGAAACCGGTTTAAATCAAAAAGAAATTTTGCACTCAAAAATAATCAGAGACGCCGATAAAATAGATAGCTTCAGAGCAAAAACGACAGAAGATATATTTGCAATGTCTGATATCACCGCGCAAGATATAGAAAGCTCTAAAATAAGCGATAAAGTATTTAATGACTTTATGAATGAAAAAACAATTTTCAGCAAGGACAGAAAAACCGGTATAGATATCTGGATCTCCTATATAGCATTTTTATTTGGGCTGGAATTCAAAAGCAGTTTAAGAATAATAGAGAAAGAAGATTATATCAACAAATTATTTAATAGGTTTGATTATACTGAAGAAAGTTCAAAAATGGAAACCTTGAGAGATAAGGCAATGGAATATTTAAATGTAAAATTAAATTACATTTGTAAAATAGCGTCAATTGATGAAGTTATTGAAAAATACAATTACGAAATTGAACATTCAAACGATAACAAAGAAAACTGGATAATTTGGAAGAAAGAGGCATTAGACAGAACAAAAAGCGGAAAATCAGTGCCCTACTATGGGATATTGAACGGCAAAATTATATGCGAAGCAACGGCAGCATTGGACAGAAGCGTTGTTCAAAACGCTGACGGATTAGCAGACGCAGATACCGCATATTTATTTGCGTTCAGAACAATAGAAGAATTCAGAGGCAAAGGCTATTTTTCTATACTGTTTAAGTTTATGCTTGAAGATTTAATAAAAAGAGGATATAAAAATGTAACATTAGGCGTTGAGCCTGAGGATATAGCGAATAAAGCAATTTATTCTCATTACGGTTTTTCTCAGTTTATAAAAAGCGCGAAAGAGGTATATCCTGACGGAACTGAAATAGAAGTTGAATATTACGGAAAAAAATTATATTAAAAAAGATAAATTAGTTATGGATAAATATTTAGAAATCAAAAAGATGCTTGAAGCTCTGGAAGATAAAGAAAATTCCGCTGCAATGTCAAAATATATGAGAAATATGTTTGATTTTTACGGAATTCCCACTCCAAAAAGAAAAGAAGCATATAGCGAATTTATCAAGTCTGAAAAGAAATTAAAGAAGATTGACTGGGATTTTCTGGACAAGTGCTATGAAGACGATCATAGGGAATTTCAATATTTGGTTTATGATTATTTACTTGCAATGAAAAGATATGTCTATTTTGAGGATATACCAAAAATTGAAATTTATATTACAAAGAAATCCTGGTGGGATACAACAGATTTTTTATGCAAAGTGATTGGCGATATCGGCATAAGAGATTCAAGAGTTAAAGATTTAATGATAGATTGGTCAAAAAAAGATAATATTTGGATAAAAAGGACTGCCATAGAACATCAATTATGTTTGAAGGAAAAAACAGACACAGAATTATTAGAACAAATTATAGTAAATTGTTTTGGCAGTGATGAGTTTTTTATAAATAAGGCGATCGGTTGGGCTTTAAGAGATTATTCTAAAACTAATCCTAAGTGGGTAAAAGATTTTGTTAACAGATATAATGACAAAATGAACAATTTAAGCATAAAAGAAGCAAGCAAATATCTTTGAATGCAACAAAAGCTTCAAACGAAATAAGGAAGTGATAAAATTGTCCAGTGAAGAAAAAGGTTTCCAAAATAACAGCATAAACTGGTTCCCGGGGCATATGGCGCGTACGCGTAGGCTCATAAAGGAGAGCCTTAAGCTTGTTGACGCTGTAATAGAACTCAGAGACGCGAGAATACCCGTTTCGAGCACAAATCCGGAATTAAATGAGCTTATCGAGAATAAGCCGAAAATAATTCTGCTGAATAAAGCCGACTTAGCGGACGAAATAGCCACTAAAGAATGGCTCGCCTATTATAAAAGCGAGGGTGTTGCAGCCATATCCGCCGATTCAAAGAGCGGAAAGGGGCTGAATATTTTGCGTAAGACCGTAAATGAGGTGCTTGCGGATAAAATAAAAAGCAATGTCGAAAAGGGAATGGCGGGCAAGGCTCTGCGCCTTATGGTTGTTGGAATACCGAACACGGGAAAATCATCATTTATAAACCGTATGACGCGCTCTGCAAAAGCAAAGGTTGAAGACAGAGCCGGCGTAACCAGGCACAATAAATGGTATGTTATAGACACTTCTCTTGAGCTGCTCGACACCCCGGGCGTACTGTGGCCAAAATTTGAGGATCCTGAAGTTGGTTTTCGTTTGGCGTTTACCGGCGGAATAAAGGACGATATCCTCGATATTCAAGAGCTTGCCGCCGAGCTGCTCAATATTTTGCAAAAGGACTATCCCGACAGACTAAAGGAAAGATATAAGATAACCGGATTTGAAGAGCTTTCCGCCTATGAGACCCTTGAGCTTATCGGCAAAAAAAGAGGAATGCTTATCTCAGGCGGTGAGGTTGACACCCTGAGGGCCTCGCAGATGCTGTTTGACGAACTAAGAGGCGGCAAGCTCGGAAAAATCACTTTTGAAAGGCCATAGTATGACATACGAATACGAAAACGAGTATAGAGAAAAGGGATATAAGCTCATTTGCGGCATTGACGAAGCCGGAAGAGGGCCTTTGGCGGGGCCTGTTTTTGCCGCGGCAGTAATTTTACCCGATGGACTTGAATACATAGGTCTTAACGACTCAAAAAAGCTCAGCGAAAAAAAACGCGATGAGCTGTTTGACGTTATAAAAGAAAAAGCCGTTTCATATTGCATTGCATCCGCAGATGAAAATGAAATTGACGGGCTGAACATATTAAACGCCACATTTCTTGCTATGAAAAGAGCAATTGAGGGCCTGAAATTAAAGCCCGACCTTGCTCTCATTGACGGCAACCGCAAGCCGAATACGGGAATTGAAGAGGTTACCCTTGTTAAGGGCGACGGGAAGAGCATTTCCATTGCGGCGGCTTCAATTTTAGCTAAAGTTAGCCGCGACCGCTATATGCTGGAACTGGATAAAATGTATCCCGAATATAATTTTCGGCAACACAAGGGCTATCCTACTAAGCTGCACTATGAAAAAATAAAAGAGCACGGGATTTCTCCCGTGCACAGATTAAGCTTTTTAAAAACGCTTGATAAACATTAAATCAAAATTTCAGATCGCAACTGTTATGATCTCAAATGGCTTAAACTCAATTTTATCGGTTTTGTAAAGCTCACGCTCAAGCATATCGCACACAGTTACCTCGCTTGAAAGAGCCAAAGCTCCCCTTCTGCCGTCTGTTTCAGTAAGACGGCAGATTATTTTTTTGCCGTCCTCGCCGAGCTTTACAGCCTGAAGATAGAGAGGCTCAAACTCCTTATAAATTGAGGGCACTGCAAGATTTTCCTCTGTTTTTATCAGAGGTGAATTATATATAAGAGCAAGCCTGTTAATTCCGGCATCGGTAAACGAACCGGCGTGCGGCACGATTTTATAGCAAAAACTATGCTCTCCGATATCCGATTGCGGGTCGGGTCGCTCGGTTGCGCGAAGAAGCGAGAGGGTTATGTGCGTTCCGTTTATTCCAACACCGTATTTGCCGTCATTTATAACTGCAAAGCCCCCGTCTGTTTCGCAGATATCAAACCATTTATGCGTACAGCACTCAAAGCGGGCGGCCTCCCAGCTTGTGTTTTTATGCATAGGGCGGCGTATAAAGCCGGCGGAGGTATCGCAAATAAGCTCCCTTGTTAAAACATTTGCGTTAAACTCAGCCTTTAGGAGCTTGTGGCTTTCAAACCAACTTGCATTTATTTCACATTCAATGCTCCTGTCGGTTCTGAACAGGCGTATATTTTTTATGATAATGCTCTTGTCAGTTCTTTCGGACGCGGAAAACTGGGCTGCCTCTCCGGTTACTTTAACAAGATGAAAGTTTTCATTCAATATAAACTCGCAGGGCTTTTCGGCATAGTCGGGAAGAATATCCCAGGCATCATAGTTTCCGGGGCGGTCATCATAAAGCCTCAGCTTATTTATAGCTCCGTCCGCCCACTGCCTGCCGTTTTCTTTATCAAACAGAGAGATTATGCTTCCGTCAGAGTCAAACTCAATATCGTAAAACGGGGTTGAAACCTTGTTTTCCTCGGTTTTTATCCAGCTCAAGTCGGCTTCGGGGGAGAAAATTTCGGCATAGCCGAGGGAATCAGCCTTTATCCGGCCAAAATCTCCGGTTATTCCCTTTCTTAAAAACTCTCCGCTGCCGTTCGGAATAAACTCCACTCCGCCACGCTCAAAATTCAGCGCGTTAAACCGTTTTTCTCCCGCGCCGATAACAGCGTCAAGTCCTTTTTCAACCTCGCAAAGATCGTCCATAGCGTCTTTGTAAACAGGAGTTATATGGCTTCCGGGCAAAATATCGTGGAACTGCTGGAGCAAAAACTTTTTATAAAGCTCTCTGAGCGATTTTTCAGGGTAATCGGAATTTTTCAGTACACTTATAAGCTCGGCAACGCGGAATTTTTCTTCAAGGACGCGGTTTTTCTTTTTCAGCTCCGATTTTGTTGTGAATGTGCCGCGATGCATTTCAAGATACAGCTCTCCGTCCCATACGGCAAAATCCTTATCGGGAGTAAAATTCTCCTTCAAAAAGCGGTCGGCTCTGATATGTCTTGTTTCGGGCATAACGCTGAGCTTATCAAAACGGCGCATAAGTTCAATCATCTCATCGGTGACGCCGCTGCCTCCGTCGCCGTAGCCAAACATATTCAGGGTTTCGGTGTCGGTATTCTTGTCCTGAAAAGCCTCCCAGTTTTCAATCACCTGAGAAGGCTCGTTCCAGGTTATAAAGTGCGTTGGCGGAACGCAGGCATAGATATCGGTGCCGTCTATGCCGCGCCAGAGAAAATTATTGTGAGGAAAGCGGTTAGTATCGTTCCAGGTACTCATTTTGTTTGAAACAAAATAGTCAACACCGCTCTTTTTCAGTATTTGCGGAAGAATCCAGGAGTTTCCGAAAACATCGGGCAGCCAGCAGCTGTTTACTATAAAACCGAAATTCTCTTCATAGAATTTTTGTCCGTAAAGACACTGGCGAATAAGACTTTCAGCATTTGGAACATTGCAGTCCGGTTCAACATACATAGCCCCAACAGGCTCAAAACGACCTGCGGCTATGCTCTCTTTGAGCTCGCTGAACACCTCGGGATAATACTTTTTCAGCGTTTCATAAACATACGGCTGAGTATGGCAATAAGTAAACTCAGGATATTTATCCATAAGGCGCAGCTGAATGAGCACCGTTCGCAGGTTTTTCTGGACAGTGTGAAGCCTCCTCCAATAGTAGGCTATATCGAGATGGGAATGGGCAACAAGGGCAACCCTTCCCGAGCCTTTGTAGGTTTTGTCGGAATAAATATTTTTCTCAATATAATCCGATGCGCGCTCAGCGTCTTGAGATGAAAAGTTATCAAAATCAATAAAGTTCAGCGCAGCGTCAACATGGTTTTTTATCTGTTCACGGTAGTTCTCATCAAAAAGCTCGCTTGAAATTATGTCTGTTAAAGCCTCTAAATCCCAGCAAAGGCTCTGAACGGCGCTGTTTACGCTACAGAGATATATTCCGCCGAATTCCTGACGGCAGCCTCGAAGAGCGAATGTTTCGGGGTTTCTCTCGTCATCGGGCTTGGAGCGGTTAAAACCGAGCATTTCAAGCTTTATCCTGCCGTTTTGGATATATGGCGTTATATGAACCCTCATTCTGTTCGGATCCACACCGCCCGCGTATTTGCCGTTTACCTTAACGATGACTTCAGAGGTGGTCTTGAAAAACAAATACACTTCTTTTCCGGATAAAGCTTCGGGAATTAGCGCCTCTGCCTCAAAGAATATGCTGCCGTCGGGGGTATAGTAAAGATCGCCCTTTTTAAGTTCATAAGGCTTTTCTTCATAAAAATAAAATTCATTTTCACCCGTCTGACGGGCGTTTCTTATATATACGGGAACAATTTCTGTCATGTTCTCGTGAATATAACGCTTTAGCCACCCGTAGCGCAAATCAATATATTCCTCTTTTCGCATAGAGCGGCGCTGAACCTTTATATGAGCCATATCTTACCCTCCTTATCTGTCTCTGAAATAGGGTCTTTTTTTCTCAGCGATTATTTTAACGCTTTTGTTGGTATCTTTTAATATTTTTTCTTCACACCAATCAAGACATCTTTCGGTCTTGGAGCAAAACGAGCACTCGCCTCTGAGCCTTACGCGCAGCGTTTCGCCGTCAAAGCTTATAAATTCTATCTCGCCGCCGTCGCCCTGCAAAAGAGGACGGATTTCACTGTTTATATATTCTTCCATTTATATCACCCGCAATATTGTATCATACTTTTCAGATTAGTTCAATATTTTGATAAACAAATAAACAGTCAATGCACTTGACTGTATTTTATCAATATGTTAAAATACAAGTCAATTGAACCTCAGGAGGTATTTTATGAGTTATTTCTACAAAAAAGACGGCGAAATTTTTATTCCGGAAGCAATAAACCCGGAGCTTACACATCTGGCAAAGGCCATTATAAAAACCTGCAGACTTACATTTAAGGTGCAGATGAAAACAACGTCGCTTAAAAACGCTCTTGGCAGCGGCAATAAAGCTCAGATGCATGATGTTATGCAAAAATGCATAGAAAAAAATAAAGCCCTTTATAACGCGGATATGGCTCTGTCGGGAGTAAAGGTTGAAACCGTTGACGATGACTTCTTTGCGGCACAGAATGAGGATTTTTATAAGCAGCAGCTTAATATTTTAGTTGATTTCGCGTATATTAACTGTGTAGTGGAGGCAAAAATGTTCCCTCTTATGAGCGCTGCCTGCGAAAAAACGCTGAACAAAAAAATAAGCGAGCTGAAATTCTTTACAAATCAAACGGAAATTCTCGAAATAACCGAAAAAGATCTCAGTGCTTACGCAAAGGAAGGCGAAGAAGAATGATAAAACTTCCCGGAACAGCTCTTGAAATTGAGGACGGGCGCCTTGTTTACGGCTTTGCAAATCTCTCCTCCCTGTTTTCGGTTACCGGAGGACTTACCCTATCCCAGATTTGCGAAATAGCAGGAACGGAGCTTACCACCGTTCAGAACTGGATAAAAAGAGGCTGGGTTGCGCATCCTGAAAATAAACGCTATAAAGAAAATCACCTTGCGCGAATTATCATTCTCAATATGCTCAGAAACAGCCTGCAGCTTGAGCAAATAGCCATAATTCTGCGCTATATAAACGGCAGCGCGGACGACAGAAACGACGATATTATTCCTGATAGTACTCTGTATTCACATCTGTGTATAATAGTTGATAAGGTGGTTTCGCTTAATATAACCGATGAAGAAGGGATAAAAAATTGCGTTTCGGACGCTCTTACAGAGTACAGCGAGCCCTATGAGGGGGCAAAGGAAAAGCTCATTTCTGCCCTCACTGTTATGACTCTTGCCTTCATAGCATCGGAGATAAAGCTAAACGCCGAAAGGATATTTAAGGAGATCATTGAATAATATTTTTATTACCCCTTGAAATTCGGCAAAAAATAGTGTAAAATATACAAAACACGGCCTCAAAAAAGGGCGATTTTCAATTTTTTTTGGAGGTTTTATATGAAAAAAACCATAACTAAAGCCACAGCAAAAGAGCTTTTGGATCAAAAGCTGCTGCACTATTTCGGCGTAACCGGAGTTAATGCCACATACGAGCAGTTTTACCGCGCATTGGCTCTTATATTAAAAGATATGATGAGCAAAAAAAGGGCGGATTTTGACGCTAAGGCCGACACCGAAGAGGGCTGCAAGAGGGTATACTATCTCTCCATGGAGTTCCTTATGGGGCGTTCCTTAAAAAACACCCTTTATAACCTCAACCTTACAAAAGTATACGAAAACGTTCTCGCGGAATACGGCGTAAGCCTTGAAAAGGTATACGAATGCGAACCCGATGCAGGTCTCGGCAACGGCGGTCTCGGCAGACTTGCCGCCTGCTATCTTGACGCGCTTGCAACAGGCGGTTATCCCGCAAGAGGATATTCCATTCTCTATGAATACGGAATTTTTAAACAGAAACTGGTTGACGGCTGGCAGTATGAACTGCCGGATTCCTGGCTCCCCGGCGGGGATGTATGGATAACAAAGCGCGAGGAAAGCGCTGTAAATATTTTATTTGAGGGAAGAGTTGTTGACTCTTGGGACAATAACCACCATCAGGTTGAGATAGTTGACGCTAATATCATCAGAGCCGTTCCGAGCGATATGTTCGTTGCGGGAAAGGACGGCAAGGGCGTCAGCGTTTTGCGTCTTTGGAGCGCTGAGGCTCCCGGACTTGATATGAAGCTCTTTAACGAGGGGCAATATATAAAGGCAACTGAGCAGGATGCTATGGCAAAGACCATTTCAAAAATCCTTTACCCTGCCGACAACCACTACGAGGGAAAGAGCCTAAGACTTAAGCAGCAGTATTTTCTTGTTTCGGCGTCGATTCAGGACATTATTCATAACCACCTGCATCGCGGAGAAACTATTGACAGCATTCCGAGCAAGATTGCAATACACATTAACGACACCCATCCAACCCTCGCCATTCCGGAGCTTATGAGAATTCTTCTTGACGAATGCGGTTACGGATGGGATGACGCCTGGAATATTGTAACCTCAACCATTGCCTACACAAACCACACGGTTATGGCAGAGGCTCTTGAAAAATGGCCCGAGGGTCTCATAAAGCAGATCCTTCCGAGAATTTACCAGATAATAAAAGAGATAGATAACCGCCTTCGCCATTTTGTTTGGGAAAGCTCCCACGATGCGTCGCTTGTTGAACGCACCGCGGTTATTTCCGACGGAGTTGTTAAAATGGCAAATCTGTGTGTTGCGGCGTGCCACAGCGTAAACGGTGTTTCGGCTCTTCATTCCGACATACTGAAAGACAGTGTTTTCAACGATTTTTACCGTCTTACCCCCGATAAATTTACTAACGTAACAAACGGCATCGCCCACAGACGCTGGCTTTGTCAGGCCAACCCCGCACTTACGGCGTATCTCACAAAAAAGATAGGCGACGGATTTATTTACGATGGCTCAGAGCTTAAAAAATTCGCTAAATTTGCCGATGAAAAGGAGGCTTTAGCCGAGCTTCAAAAAATCAAACGCGGAAATAAAGAAAAATTTGCGAAATATATAAAAGAGACGACCGGCGAAACTCTTGACCCGGATTCGCTGTTTGACGTTCAGGTAAAGCGGCTTCACGAATATAAAAGACAGGAATTAAACGCCTTAAGTATTCTTGCGAATTATATTAAAATTAAAAATAATCCCAACGGAAACTACATTCCCCACACATATATCTTCGGCGCAAAAGCCGCACCGAGCTATATTGTTGCAAAAAAAATAATTTCGTTTATTTGCGCTCTCGCGAAAACAGTTAACAGCGATCCTGACGTAAACAAATATCTCAAGGTATTGTTCATTGAGGACTATAACGTAACTGCCGCCGAAAGACTTATGCCCGCGGCTGACATTAGCGAGCAGATTTCCCTTGCGGGAACAGAGGCCAGCGGAACCGGCAATATGAAGCTTATGATAAACGGCGCTGTTACCCTCGGAACAATGGACGGAGCAAATATTGAAATTTACGAAAACGTCGGCGCTGACAACATTATCATTTTCGGTATGTCCACTCCCGAGGTAAATGAACTGAAATACTCCGGCTACACCCCGATGAACTACTACCGCAACTCCCCTGAGCTGAGAGAAACAATAGACTATCTCAACGCCCACACATTTGCGGGACAGAATTTCCCGGAGATCGGAGAAACAATTAAATTTCACGACCCGTATATGGTGCTCGCAGATTTTGCTGACTACCGCCTTGCTCAGGCAAAGGCAGAGGAGCTATTTGCGCAAAAGGATGTTTTTGCAAGAATGTCGCTTATGAATATAGCAGGAGCAGGCTTCTTCGCAGCCGACCGCGCGATAAGCGAATACGCTGATAAAATCTGGCGCACGAAGGGAATCAAAAAATGAGCGCATTTGACGCGTCAAAAAGTTATCACAAGTCAATAAAAGGAGCTGTAGCCTCAGGAGAAAACCTGAGGCTCAGAGTTTTATTACCCCGTTCGTTCGGAGTGTCCTACTGCACGCTGATTCTAGAAAAAGACGAAGAAGAAGCAAAATATATTCCTATGCTCTGGGAACAGACAAACGGATATGATGAATGGTGGTATATTGATCTGTGCTTTAATGAAAGCTCGCTGCTATTCTATCATTTTGAATATACGACCCCGTGGGGAACAAGCATTTTAAAAAAGCTATCCTTTTCGGATGAATCGAGCATTGACGGAACTGAAAACTGGCAGCTTACGGTTTATCCGAGCGCTCTAAAAACACCGGATGAACTTAAGGGCGGAATTTTTTATCAGATTTTTCCCGACCGTTTTGCCTTTTCGGGTGAGAAAAAAAACAACGTCCCCTCCGACAGAATCATACACGAAAACAAAAGCGATATTCCGGTTTATTTACCGGATGAAAACGGAGAAATACTTAATAACGACTATTACTGCGGCGACTTAAAAGGCATTATTCAAAAGCTTGGATATATAAAAGGCCTCGGTGCAAACATAATATATCTCAATCCTATAGCAGAAGCGCACTCCAATCACCGCTATAATACCGCCGATTATAAAAAGGTAGATCCTCTGCTGGGAACAAACGAAGATTTTAAGCTTCTCTGCGATAAAGCGCACGAAATTGGCTTAAAAATCGTTATAGACGGCGTTTTCAGCCATACCGGCGATGACAGTATCTACTTTAACAAAAACGGCAGATATCAAAGCGAAGGCGCATATCAGAGCAAAAACTCACCATACAGAAGCTGGTACTTTTTTGGCGAATCAAAAGACGATTACCAATCTTGGTGGAATATTAAAACTCTTCCGGAGGTAAACGAGGAGGACGATGGATATGCGGAATTTATAACAGGCGAAAACGGCGTTATTGATATGTGGATGAAGCTCGGAGCGGACGGTATACGGCTTGATGTTGCCGATGAGCTTCCCGACTCATTTATAGAAAGAGTTAGAACGGCTGTTAAGCGTCACGGAGAAAACAAGCTTGTTCTCGGCGAAGTTTGGGAGGACGCCAGCAACAAAATAAGCCACGGCGGAAGAAGAAAATATTTTAATGGCAGACAGCTTGACAGCGTTATGAACTATCCGTTTCGCACTGCTATAATTGACTTTTTGCTCACATCAAATGCCGAAAAGTTTATGTACAGGGTCAATTCAATTGTTAATAACTATCCTCCCGAAGTTATGCATACTTGTATGAACATTTTGGGAACTCACGACACCGAGCGGATTCTAACAGCCTTAACAGGAATTGACCTCGAAAACAAATCGAGAGCAGCACAGGCAAAGCTGAGTTTTTCCGATGCAGAGCTTCAGAAGGCCGAAAAACTTCTCAAAATGGCAGTTACAATAAACTATTTTCTTCCCGGAATACCTTCGGTTTATTACGGCGATGAAACCGGAATGACAGGGGGAAAAGATCCCTTTAACAGGGGGTTTTTCAGGGAAAACAATAACCCCTCGTTAACTGATTTTTATATAAAATTAGGCAGGCTTCGCAGGGAACTGAATGTTTGCCGGGACGGAGGATTTTATCCGCTCAGCGCAGAGCTTTCGTGCATAGCCTTTTTGCGGTATAAGTCAAACGAAAAAAGGGTTGCTGTTATTGCAAACAACAATCCCGAAGCTATAATATATAATTTGAATTATGATATGCGCGAAATGACGGTTCAAATCGGAGGCGAAAAGCTAAACGGCTCAGTTTTGATCGACTCTAACTCAGCGGCAGTTTTGACAGATTAAGGTCAAAACTGCCGCTTTTTCATAAATTCAAAATAATATAAGGAAAAGGAGCTATCCATAAAAGATAGCTCCGTAACCCTTAATTAAAACTGCAAAAATGCGTGGTTTTTAATTAATTATTTTCTTTTCTTGGAAACGATGAATGCAGCACCAGCAAGAAGAGCTACACCAGCAGCAGCTGCAAGAGCCATGTTGTCACCAGTGGGTTCATTGCCTGTTCCGGGGTTAGCAGCAGTTGATGATTCCTCAGAAGGAGTTACGGGAGTGGGATCAACAGGAGTCTTATCGGTTTCCTTCTCCTCAGCAAGAACAACAGTTGCGCCCTTAGCCTTAATATCGGCAGCAGCGATACCGCTGGCGTTGTCGATCTTTACGGAGATGTCAGTGTTAGCGTTTGCACCTTCCACAACATCGAATACGAAGTTGATGGCCTGGAACTCAGTAGCATTGATGTCAACTGAACCCTTCTTCTTAGCATCGTTATCAAAAGTAGCCTTATCGGTAAGGCTGGTTTTGAAATAGAATGCAGCCTGAAGAGTGCCGGCAACATCAGCGTTGTTCTCATAGGTGAAAGAATTGGACTTTGTTCCGCCAACCTGAGCACCGTCTGCGCCTTCTTCGTCATAGCTGTAGGTAAGAACGTTGGCATCATAAGTTACAGTGAATCCAAGAGACTCAAGGCCTATAGCATTTTTAACTATAGCAGTAACAACTACCTGGCCGTCTTCGTTAACTTCGCTTGCCTTGAGAACAAGCTGAGCATCACTTGCAGCGAAAGCCATAGCGCTGAGGCCGGCGATCATAGCAAGAGCCATAACTACTGCAAGCACTTTTTTTGCAATTTTCATTTTTAGGACCTTCCTTTTTTCTTTTTTATATTTATTCCTTACGGAATCAATATATAATATTATAACGCCATAGGCGTTAATTACAACGCATATTATACAAGATAGAACTCGATAAGTCAATACTTTTTTCTAAAAAAATTTCTTTAAATTGACATTTGCATTTATTAGTTATATAATCATTACTAACGGGTGAATTGCTTTGTTATTATCTCATAAAAGTTTTATCAATTCAAGCCCTTTTTAATTAAAAATTATTTTATATATAACTATAGAAATTGTGTGCTTTAAACAATGAGGTGTTGGAAATGAATAATGATTTTTCATCAATCAGATTAAAATGTGAGGGTTGTTCTGCCTGTCCGCTATACAAAACGCGAAATAACATCGTTTTCGGCGTGGGCAATCCCGATGCTCAGATCCTTTTCGTTGGAGAAGCTCCCGGCGAAAACGAGGATCTTCAAGGTGAACCTTTTGTTGGAAGAGGAGGCAAGCTGCTTGACCTGTATCTGAACGGCATCGGTCTTGACAGAAACAGCAATATTTATATTACAAATATACTTAAATGCCGTCCGCCTCAAAACCGAGATCCAAAGCCGGAGGAGGAGGAGCAGTGTCTTCCGTATCTGAGAGACCTTGTTAAAATGATGAAGCCCAAAATTATAGTTTGTGTTGGAAGAATCGCTGCCCAGGTTATTATTTCAAAGGATTTCAGAGTTACAAAGGAACATGGAATATTTTATGAAAGAAAAGGCATGCTTTTAATGGGAACATTTCACCCTGCCGCTCTGCTTCGCGATCCCCGAAAAAAGGGAGACTGCTTTGAGGATTTTCTGAAGCTGCAGGATAAGATAAAAGTTCTCGGGATTGAAATCTAAAAAAATCGATCCCGCAAATTTATTTTGCTCAAAAAAACAAATTTGTTTTCTGAAAAATAATGTTAAGAAAAATTATACCGCGAAATGCGGCATAATTTTTTTTACTATTCCGTTATCAATGCTGTATATAGAGCAAATATCAAAAATTTTTAAATATATTTTTATATAAAATGAGAAGTTTCCGGTTAAGCAAGAAAGCGGCCTCGCCGCACGCCTGCGGCGTGTCCGCTTTCGATTACGCCATCGCCGTTGCCCGCA
>JAFLUL010000040.1 GCA_022508845.1 Oscillospiraceae bacterium
ATAAAAATACGCTCCTTTTTGTATGTAGTATATCCATATCATACAAAAAAGAGCGGTTAGTTTTCTCCCCAAAATGCGTGATTAAAAGAAAAAAAATAAAATGCGGTTTTTCAGATATATAAACTGCTTGACAATACTTTCATTGAGTATTAAAATTTAATATGTATGTGCGAATACACTAATATATTTTACGGAGGTTATCTTATGCCTAAAATCACCCTTGATTGGAAAACAACTCACGACTTTATGGTTGACGCTTTTAAAGGCGTTGGAGTGCCAGCGGACGATGCAGAGATAGTTGTTGATGTACTGCTTGAATCCGACAGACGCGGAATTGAAAGCCACGGCTGCAACCGCTTTAAACCTATTTATATCGACAGAATAAATGCCGGTATCCAGAATCCCGTAACTAACTATGAAATTATTAAAGACACTCCCTGCACTCAGGTTGTTGACGGTCATAACGGTATGGGTCAGGTGATCGGTCACAGAGCTATGACCACCGCAATTGAAAAGGCAAAGAAATACGGTATGGGTATGGTTGTTGTTCGCAATTCCTGTCACTACGGTATTGCCGGCTACTACACAACTATGGCAACAAAGGCAGGCTGCATAGGTATGACCGGAACAAACGCAAGACCCTCCGTTGCTCCCACTTTCGGAGTTGAAGGTATGTTCGGCACTAATCCTCTTACCTTAGGCTTCCCCACCGACGAGGAATTTGACTTTAATATCGACTGCGCGACCTCCATTACGCAGAACGGCAAGGTTGAATATTACGCCCGCATAGGCGAGGATGTACATCCCGGCACCATTATAGACATTGACGGCAACGCAGTTGAGGGCGACGCGAGCGTTGCTCTTAAAAAGATTCGTGAGGGCACTGCCGCGCTTACAACTCTCGGCGGCATAGGCGAGGCTCTTGGCGGTTACAAGGGCTATGGCTTCGCTCTCTTTGTTGAGCTGCTTTCCGCCGCTCTTCAGGACGGCGCATACGGCAAAGATCTTGACGGCAAGGACGAGGAGGGCAATATAAGACCCTATCATCTCGGCCACTTCTTTGTTGCCATCGACACAGATCACTTTTTGGGCGAAGATTTGGCGCGCAAAAAGGCGGGCGACATCATCCGCAGCATCCGCGCCTCCAAGAAAGCTCCCGGCGCAGAGAGAATTTATTCCGCCGGCGAAAAGGAATATGAGATATGGAAGCAGAGAGAGCCCCACGGCGTTCCGATAAACGAATCCGTTCAAAAGGAAATGTGCAAGGTAAGAGACGATCTCGGACTTGACTATAAGTTCCCCTGGGACTGATAAAAAGGAGGAAAAACTATTATGGATTACGCAGCTGAATCATTAAAAAAACACTATGAATGGGCGGGAAAGCTCGAGGTTATTTCAAAGGCAAAGGTTGACAGCAAGGACGCTCTCTCCATTGCCTACACCCCCGGAGTTGCTCAGCCCTGCCTTGAAATAAACAAGGATATAAACAAGAGCTATGAGCTTACAATGCGCCACAATCTTGTGGCGGTTGTTACCGACGGCACTGCCGTTTTGGGCTTGGGCGATATAGGCCCCGAAGCGGGTATGCCCGTTATGGAGGGCAAATGCGTACTCTTTAAGGAATTCGGCGGAGTTGACGCATTCCCCATTTGCATACGTTCAAAAGATGTTGACGAGATAGTGAACACTGTTGCTCTTATAGCAGGTTCATTCGGCGGCATAAACCTTGAGGACATCGCCGCTCCCCGCTGCTTTGAAATTGAAAGAAAGCTCAAAGAGAGACTCGACATTCCGGTGTTCCACGATGATCAGCACGGCACCGCCATTATATGCTCTGCCGCTCTTATCAACGCCCTCAAGCTTGTTGGCAAAAAGATAGAAGATGTTAAAGTTGTTATCAACGGCGCGGGCAGTGCAGGCATTGCAATTGCAAAGCTCTTTATTCGTTTCGGCGTTAACGACCTCACCCTTGTTGACAAAACGGGAATTATCTATAAAGGCGCACCCGGACTCAACTCCGCCCAGCAGGAGATGGCTGAAATAACAAACAAGACTCTTAAAACAGGAACCCTTGCCGACGCTATGAATGGCGCGGATGTGCTTGTTGGCGTTTCGGCTCCTCACATTGTCAGCAAAGAAATGGTGAAGAGCATGGCAAAAGACCCCATAATTTTTGCTATGGCAAATCCCGTTCCTGAAATTGACCCTGCGGACGCTCTTGAGGCAGGTGCTGCAGTTGTTGGAACAGGCCGTTCGGACCACGCAAACCAAATAAACAATGTTCTCGCTTTCCCGGGACTTTTCAGAGGCGCCCTGGACGTAAGAGCCAGCGACATAAATGAAGAAATGAAAATGGCAGCTGCAAAAGCTCTTGCCTCGCTCATTTCAGACGACGAACTGAAGTCGGATTATATTATTCCGAAGCCCTTTGACCCGAGAGTTGGAAAGGCAGTTGCGGCGGCTGTTGCCGAGGCGGCAAGAGAGAGCGGAGTTGCAAGAATATAAACGGAGAATAAAATAATGAAGAAAATTTTGAGTATAATTTTAAGTGCAATAATGTTATGCTGTATCCTTATTCCGGCAGTAAGCGCGGCGGAAGTTGACGTTTCAAAACCCGAAAGCGCGCATGTGTCCTTTGGCGATGACGGCAAACTTACAATCCTTCAGATAGCTGATATGCAGGATAACGCGGTGCTTTCAAGCTATGTAAAACTGCTCATAAAGGCCGCCATAGAAAAAACCGCTCCCGATCTTATAGTTTTAACGGGCGACAATATCGCGGGATATAGCTGCGCAACCAAAGGCGAAGCAAAGCTCGCCATACGCCAGTTTATGACTATATTTGAGAAATACGGCATTCCGGTTGTTCAGGTTTTCGGTAATCACGACGATCAGGACACCGCCCTCACAAAAGAGGGGCAGGTTGAATACTATGAGACCTATAAATGCTTTATCGGCTGCAAGGGAGTTATTGCCGAAAAAACTGTTGACGGCAAAACGATGAAGAACGTTGGCACATATAACGTTCCGATATATGAATCAGCCAACAGCGATAATGTATTATTCAACATCTGGTGCTTTGACTCTGGCAACTACAACCCCGACAAAACTTACGGCGGCTATGGCTATGTTCTCGATGAACAGATTGAATGGTATGTTCAAAAATCAAACGAGCTTAAAACCGCCAACGGCGGAGAGGCTGTTCCCTCAATAGCTTTTCAGCATATTGTTCCCCCTCAGATAAAGTATGCCCTTAAAGAAGTTGAAAATGGTACCGAGGGGGCTATCGGCTTTGACGGAAAAAGCTTTATCCTTCCCGACTATTGCAATCCTGCATCCAACTGGCTGAGCGAAGCTCCCTGTCCTCCCAACCCTGACTTTGCCGAAGGCTACAAACAGGTTGACGCTATGCTTTCTCAGGGCGATGTTTTGGGCGTTTTCTTTGGTCACGACCATATTAACAGCTATGACGTTGAATATAAAGGAATTCATCTTGTGTCGTCTCCCGGATGCACCACTGCATCTTATAACGATTCAAACAGAGGCTTCAGAGCGATAACCATTGACAAGACTGACCTCACAACTTATACCTCAGAGGTTTATAACGCACGCGATCTTTCCGAAGATAAGCCCCTGCTCTCTTCGTTTGTAACGCTTTACGCCGTTTGGGATGTTATAGTAAACTTCTTTGAAAACCTTTGGGACAACATAACAGGACTGTTTTAATTTAATCAAAACGCTCTCGGACATATCACCCGGGAGCGTTTTTCTGCAGAAGAACCCATTTATGCTAAGGAATTAAATTTTAACAATTCGCACTTGACTTTTAATAAAAATGATGATATTATGTTCCAGTAATCGGAGGCATAGCTCAGCTGGTTAGAGCGTTCGCTTGACGTGCGAAAGGTCTGGAGTTCGAATCTCCCTGCCTCCACCAAAAAAAAGACTTGCTTTGCAAGTCTTTTTTTTACGAAAAACGTCCTGCGGACGGAGCAAATCCGCTTTAAGGTAGATAAAATCACTCCGTGATAAAATCCCGCTTCGCGGAGAACGGGACGAACTTCATTTCATCTGAAACCGAAGGCGAAGATTTCATCCGAGCATAGCTCGGATTTCATCGTGCATAGCGCGATACCATAAAAAAAACATATTTGCGCTCCGCTTCATTTGCCTCAAAGCGGCAAAATTCATTGTATTGATAGCATCTCTCGTAAAGAGAAGTTAATTTTCCGTTTCTTATCATATTTTTTATTATTGCCATACTGCTGTCTTTTGTGGTATTATAAAATCGAAAACATTGAAAAGGAGCATTTCTATGTCAAAAAACAAACTGAAAAGCGGAACAAAATCGGGCTTTCGGATGTGGCTTCTGGTGTGGGGCTTAGGTCTTGCGGGGCAGATATGCTGGAATATGGAAAACCAATGGTTCAACACGTTTGTTTACGCAAAAATAGGCAAAGACCCATCCATTATCACCGGTATGCTTATATGCTCAGCCGCCGCCACAACCTTTTCGACCTTCTTTTTCGGAACCTGGGCGGACAGAACGGGCAAACGCCGCACATTTATCTCTTGGGGATATATACTTTGGGGAATTTTCACGATATGCTTTGGGCTTACGCAGTTTATAAGCAAGGAAATGTATCTGCTTATGGCTGTGAGCGTTGTTCTGGCGGACACAGTTATGAGCTTTTTCGGCTCCATGGGAAACGATGCGGGCTTTAACACCTGGACGAACGACATTATGACCGACCGCAACCGCGGAGGAATCGGCGCGGCTCTCGCAACTCAGCCTGTTCTGGGCACTATTCTCGGCACAGTTGTTGGCGGTTTTCTGGTTGGCGAAAATGACAACTATATGCTGCTGTTTGTTGTTATGGGAATCTTCGTTATCGTTTTCGGCATTATCTCAATGCTGACGCTAAATAAAAACGACGACGTTCAGCCTCATAAGGAAGGATCCTTCTGGCGTCAGTTTATAAGCGTTTTCAACTTTAAGAGCTTTTTTAAGCTCAAAGAGCTTGTTCTTGTGCATATTGCCATTTCGGTTTTCTTTATCGGATTTAACGTGTATTTTTCATACATGGGGAATTACATAATATACTATCTCGGCTACACTGCCGATATGATGGGCATAATTGAAGCGGTTCCGCTTGTTCTCGCTATGCTCTCGGCAATCCCCATAGGCATACTTATAAACAAAAATAAGCACCCCTATGTTGCCGTTGCAGCCGCCATAATAAATATTATCGGATTGCTTATTCTCTACCCCGTGAAGGCTCAGGACGTTGATCCCACAGTGATATTCAACTTCCGCATCTGGCTCGGAATCTTTATTGTCGGCGTTGGATATGTTGGAATTTTGCAGGTTACAAAGGTATGGGCTAAGCAGCTTTATCCGAAGAATGCAAAAGGGCAGTTTGAGGGAATATGGATACTGTTTTTCGTTCTTATTCCGATGATAGGCGGATCCCTCATCGGTCAGGCTGTTGTTAAAACGAGCGGAGAGACCTTTATTAACGAAGCAAGCGGACTTACGGAATACGTTCCGAACGGAAATGTGTTTATAGTGGGTGCGGCGGTGATAGCTTTGTCGCTCATACCGATAATTTTAACAATAAAATACAGAAACAAAAAAAATGCAGATTAACAAAAAAAACGCCTTCGGGCGTTTTTTTTTGAATGCGGAAAGTAAAGAATTGAGAGTGTTTAGGAAAACACTTCATTTTGATTATATATTTTTAACTAAAAAAATACTCAAAAGCATTTAACGCAAGATATTCCTTTTTGCCGTCATCGTTAATTCTATAGCTTTCGGCGGCGGGTATTGCGAATTCAACTTCTCTGCTCTGACCGGCCTTAAGATCAATTTTTTTAAAGCGGATAAGAGATTTTATCGGCTGGTTTTCGGGAGCGTTTATTTCGCTTCTGAAAAGCTTTATAACTTCAGCTCCGTTAAAAGCGCCTGTGTTTTTAACGGAAACTTTGATTTTAACAAAATTCTCTCCGTATGTTATTTGGGGCGCGGAATAAATAAATGAAGTATACGAAAGACCGAACCCAAAGGGATAAGCGGGCTCACCGGTAAAATAGCGGTAAGTTCTGTTTTTCATAGAATAGTCGGAAAAATCCGGCAGATCATCGGTGGTTTCATAAAAAGTAACGGGGAGCTTGCCGGAGGGAGAATACTCTCCGAAAAGCGTTTTTGCAATAGCTCTGCCGCCCTGCTCACCGGGATACCAGCACTGCATTATGGCGCGTGCGGATGCGTCCACTCTGCCGAATGAGAACGCGCCTCCCGAGAAATTGAGAAGAACGGTATTTTTATTCTGTTCAAAAACCTTATTTATAAACCACACCTGCATATCCGGCAGCTCAATGCTCAACCTGTCGCCGGCGGCATAGGGGTTGTTTGCGTCACCTTGTTCGCCCTCATAGTCGGCATTAAGTCCCATACAGAGTATAACGGCGTCAGCATCCTTAGCCAGAGAAAAGGCGGCGTCAAAATCATCCTCGTGGGTATTAAAATAACTGCAGCCACGGGCTGTAACCACCTCGCAGTTTTCCCCGAGATACTCTTTTATTCCTTCAAAAACGGTTGAATACTCGGTGGGATAGCCATAATAATTTCCGAGCAAAACTTCAATGCAGTTTGCGTTTGGGCCGAGCACGGCAATCTTTTTAACTTCAGCCTTATTCAGAGGCAAGATGCCGTCGTTTTTAAGCAACACAAAGCTCTCCATTGCCGCCTGCAATGAGAGTTTTTTATGCTCTTCGCAGGCAACCACCGACATGGGTATATCGTCATATTCGGTTTTATCTCCGAGCATACCGAGCCTGTCCCTTGTTCCGAGAGTATGGTAAAGGGCGATATCAAGGTCTTTCTCGGTTATCATATCCTGCTCGTAGGCATCGATCAGCTTTTCATAGACCTCCCCGCAGTTGAGGTCACAGCCGTTTTTAAGTGCAACTGCCGCGGCGGACGGCTTATCGGGCGCAAATTTATGGTTTTCAGAAATATCGTAGATCGCGCCGCAATCGGAAACAACGTGCCCTGAAAATCCCCATTCATCCCTCAGAATATCCTTAAGAAGATATTTATTGCAGCAGCAAGGCTCGCCGTTTACGGCATTATACGCCCCCATAACCGCCTCAACCCCGGCCTCCTTTACGGCTGCCTCAAAAGCGGGAAGATAGGTTTCCCTTAAATCCTTTTCCCCTACCTCGGCATTAAAACCGTGGCGTTCCCCCTCAGGACCGGAATGCACGGCAAAGTGTTTGGCGCAGGCGGCGGCCTTAACGCGTCCGTCCTTTTTCTGCTGCAGGTTTTTTATAAATGAGACACCTAAACGCGAAGTGAGATACGGGTCCTCGCCGTAGGTCTCCTGTCCTCTGCCCCAGCGGGGATCTCTGAAAATATTGATATTAGGGCTCCAGAACGTAAGACCGTAGTATCGGCTGAAATCCTCTCTTTTTTGCGCGTCGTTATATTTAGCGCGCGCCTCGTCCGAAATCGCGGCGGCGATTTTCCCCAAAAGCTCCTCGTTAAACGCTGCCGCAAGACCTATCGCCTGAGGAAAAACAGTTGCGTTTCCGGCTCGGGCAACTCCGTGAAGAGCCTCATTCCACCAGTCATATTTTTTTATTGAAAAGCGGCTTATCGCCGCCGCTGAGTTAGTAAGCTGGCTCACTTTTTCGGGAACAGTCAAATTATCAATTATATTTTTAAGTTTTTCATTTTTATCCATAATAAATCCTCCGTTATTATGAAGTATAATATCACCTTTTTATATTTTTGAAAAGCATTTTTAACAAAAAAACTTGAAATTTTAATTAAATAATGTTAAAATGCTTACAAATTTATCTGTATTGGAGAGATAGCTTTTGGCAACCTGGAAAAAAGTTGTTTTTGTTACGGTGCTGGTGGCGTTTATCGGACTTTCGGTATTTTTCACCTTTTATTCAATTGCCCGCGACACATTTGAATACAAATATACCGAAGCGAACGCTGAAATAGGACAGCCGGAGGGCTGGATGTTTTTCGGTTTTAACGGAAACACAGGCACAAAGGAGATACATCTTGACTATGTGAGGGATAAGAAGGGGCAAAACCCCGACGAAACAAAGCCCCTTACAAGCGTTGGTTCGTTTACCATTGTTTCGGACGAATACGTTGAATATATTTACATAGGAAAAGACCTTAAATATATAAACGAGGATTCGTTTTTTTATCTTAAACAGCTCAAGGCGGTTTTTGTTGATGAAGAAAACGAATATTTTTGCTCGGTGGACGGAGTTCTGTTTTCAAAGGATAAAAAAGAACTTATTCTTCATCCAATCAGGAACGGCGAATATGTTGTAGAGGAAGGTATAAGCGAGCTTGCCGATACCTACGATGTTCCCGAAGGCACAGAGGTCATAAGGAGCTACAGCTTTTATAAAAACGGCGGTCTTGTTCATCTTACAATCCCCTCTTCAGTTAAAAAAATCGGCGATATGGCATTTTTCTCTTGCGGAGGCATGTGGACGGTTTGGCTTCAGGAAGGACTTGAAGAGATCGGCAACGATGCATTCAGCTATTGCGGCTCAATGAGTCCCATACTATATATTCCTAAAACCGTGAATACCATAGGCAGCAACGCATTTTTCTCATGCGGCGCTATAAGAGAAATTTATATGGGAGCCGACAGCGAACAGGGATTGGAACTTGGAGAAAACTGGAGGCCGAAGAGCATTCAAAAGGCGGTGCTTTTTGTGGCGCCGACGCCGGAATACGGCAAAACGCTCGAGGATGCCATGGCAAGAAAAGATGTATTGGATGGTGAAGCACAATGAGTAAAACGGCAAATGAAGCAAAAACCCCAATAAAAGAAAAGGCAGGCGCTCTTATAACCGATTTTAAGAAGCACTGGAAAACCCCCGCAGAGGGAAAATACGTACCCTATAAAGAGTATCTTTCCATATTCGCCGCGGTTGGCGGAAACTATTCGGCGGCCTATCTTATGGGCATGCTCTCGTTCGGAACGGGCTGCTACCTTGTTGCATTCTATTATGAAATACCCATTTTAACCTTTACCGCAATTAACGCGTTCTTTATTGTTTCGGGATATTTTTGGACAATTCTGAGCATGGGCGTTGATGCAAACCTCGGCTTTTTGCCGAAAAAGACGCAGCAAAAATATTTTGCCGTTTACCTATCGTTTACGGTGCTGGGACTTATATTTATGATATTTGATATGAGTTCGATAATCCCGCTGCCCGCAGCTATGAGAGAATACGTTGACACGCAGTGGCCGGGACTTAACTTTTATTCTATATGCAAAATTTTCGGTATTCACTGGATAGTTAGCGGCTGGGGCGGTTTCAGAGCCATTGTTATAAGAAAATGGCTTATTCCAAAGCTTGGCAGATATAAAATTTTTGCCTATTCAAACGTTATCCAGTGCCTTGTTTTGGCAATTCTTATCTGCGAACTGCCTCTTTATGAGCTGCCTCTTATTGAGCGCATTTGGAAGCTCTATGTTTTGTTCCAGCTCTACGGTATGGTTCAGTTTACCGGCTCGCCTCAGGCAATAGCGGACAACATCTCCCCCAACGCCCACGAAAGAATGCTTATTCGCGCTTGGCCAGTTAAGCTCAGCCATTTTTTACGCTCGATCATAATTATGATACTCCCAACCGTTTCAGGAATGTTCTTCACAAACGGAATAAGAGACATAAACACATTCCGCTATATTCTTCCTGCCTTTATGCTCATCAGCACACTCTTTATGTTCGCGGGACTCAGAAACATCAAAGAGCGCATCCCGGCCCCGCCCATTGAGAAGAAAAAATATTATTCCTTCTGGGAATGCATTGACGGCATAATGAGAAATAAATATCTTTGGATAAGGCAGATTTCATTTTTGCTCGACTCTCTCGGAAACGGCATGCTTGCAATAAAAAGCGTTTTGCTTATCTACACCTGGCGCGAAACAGGATTTTTGTTTGCGGTGGCTGAGCAGGTTATTTCGTTTGTTGGAAATCCCGGCGCATTTTTGGCGCCTTGGATAAGAAAGCGCTTCCAGTATAAAACGCTCTATATCTTCAAACAGCTCGTTTTATTCGCAACCTCCGGCATATATATTCTCGCGTTTTTGTTCCTCGGAAACAAGCCGACCCTTTGCGGCATTGCCATTTTTGCGGCGCTTTGCCTGTGTGACGCGCTGAAATCCGGCATTGAGCTTGCGGCCTCGGATATGGACATCAGAATAAGCGACTATCAGATGTATATTTCGGGCGAGAGATTTGAAGCCTATCAGGGTGTTGTAAGCTGGTTTACAAACCCCATTTCAACTCTCATTTCCCTTATCATCCCGCTGCTGTTCTATCGCTGCGGATTCACCTCCGACTGGGATGTATTGTTCATAACCTCGGTACGGACAAAATGTATGCTCATAGGCCTCGGATTTGATATGGTGGGATATCTGTTAATGTGTTTACCTTATCTGTTCTTCTGGGACTATACGGACGAAAAACACACAGAAATTATGAAGGTGCTGCAGGATCGAGCAGACGCTGCGGCAAAGGAAGAAGTAACACAGTAAAATGACCGAATATAAAATTATTCGCAGCAACAGAAAATCGGTTTCGATCAATGTAACAAAAGACGGCGTCATTGTAAGGGCGCCGTCTTTCGCTGATGAAAAAGAGATTGAAATAATTGTTGCAAAGCATCAGGCTTGGATAGAAAAAAATTTATTAAAACTTGAAAAAGCAAAAAAGGAGCTGCAAAATACGCAGCCTTTAAGCTTTGACGAAATAAAGCAGCTCTGCCATGAGGCTATGAACTACATTCCTCAGAGAGCGGCATATTACGCGCCTGTCATCGGAGTTAAATACGGCAAAATAACAATAAGAAATCAGAAAACAAAATGGGGCAGCTGCTCCGGAAAAGGGAACCTGAACTTCAACTGTCTTCTGATGCTCATGCCTCCTGAAGTTATTGACGGCGTTGTGGTTCACGAGCTTTGCCACATTAAGGAGATGAATCATTCAAAAAAATTTTACGAAGAAGTTCTGAAAGCTTATCCCGACTATTATAAATGGAACAACTGGTTAAAAGAAAACGGCCCCGCAATTATGATGCGGATGACCGGATAAAAAGGTTTTTGCACTGTTTACTTTTTCTATAATTTTATCAAAATATTCGGAAAATTTTCATCCGAAAAATGCTCCTTTTTTCGTTTTTTGTATAGCCGCAGGTTAAATATTAACCTCATTGAAATCAGTTTAGTTCATCGAGAACATATCCCATACTTGATTCCAAATCTCCCTGAAATTTTCACGAAATCTGTTTTCTGAAATGGCTCCGGCAATTGCAAGCGCAAGTAAAAAAAGAACAATAAGAATACCAAAACATATTTGTTCATTCCTTACTTGTTTTGGCGCAACTTTGCTGTAAACAGGTAAATATACAAACTTATTTATTCTATCGCTGAGTTGCAATTTGTTTGTAATTCTTTCTTTGCTTATCCACCTGCGCAAATTTCTTAGACTAAAGTCGATATAGCGGTGTTTTTTGCCGGAAAAGCAAACAGAAAGCAGGTTAACATGGATCAATTCGTCTTCTCTTTTTTTTGTTTCATCATTGTTTTGTGATGTTATCAGATACAGAAAAGCGATCCTTTTTGAAAAAAGCTTTTCTTCTGATATAATAAATTTAAAACTAATCTGTCCTCTTTCCGCAGAGTCTCCCAGCAGTGCGGCTTCTTCTGAAAATCTCTTTTTTCTTTCCGCAAAACAGTTATTTTTATGCGACATTCTCGTTCCCTCTTAATTACAATACAGCCTTTGCTCAGCTAAAATAATCAATTCCGCAGCTGAAAAATGCATCAAATATGTTTTAAAATTGATTTTCCAAGTCCAGAAGTCTTTGTTTTTTATCTGTTCCTCCTGCAAAGCCCGTAAGGGAGCCGTCTTTGCCGATAACTCGGTGGCAAGGGACTATTATTGCCACGGGGTTAGAGTGAATTTCCATACCAACCGCTCGGCATGTCTTGTGATTACCTATAGCATTGGCTATATCGGAGTGGCACACGGTTTTACCGTAGGAGATTTTTTAAGCTCATTCCAAACTTTTTTTGAAAATCGGTTTCGGAAAGAGAGAGCGGAACATCGAAGTTTTTTCGGCCCCCGGCAAAATATTCCGAAAGCTGTTTTTTAGTTTCGCTCAAAAGCTTTGCATTTTCGCACTTTTCCCCTCCAGGCTCGTTTACAAAGCTCAGTTCTCTTATTCCGTTTTCGTCTTCTTCAATGCGAAGATATCCAACAGGCGTATCAACATAGCAGCAAGAGTTCTTTATTTCAATTCTCCAAACAGCTCCTTAAGCGAGGGGTATATTTTTTTAAACTTATTATACTGCGCTTCATATCGCCGTGATATATCGGGATCGGGAGAAATTGTTTTTTTAACTCCCGTAAGCGCCTTTGCGCACTCTGAAACGCTGTTATATACTCCGCAGCCAACCATAGCGAGCATAGCAGCGCCGTAGCCGGGGCCTTCCTCGCATACCGGAATGTCAATTTGAATACCCAGCACATTAGCAATTATTTTTTGCCAGAGCGGGCTTTTAGCTCCGCCCCCGCAGAGCTTGGAGCGGGATATTTCTATTCCGAGACCATTTGCAACCTCAAGCATACTCTTAAGAGCAAATGCAACTCCCTCTAAAACCGCCTGAGTCATATCTGCGCGGGAGGTATCAAGCGAGAGTCCGATAAACGCGCCCCTTGCGTTTGTGTCGTTAACCGGGCTGCGCTCGCCCATAAGATAAGGGAGAAAGAACACACGATTATTTCCGAGTTTATCTTCTGATATATCCGCTTGCTCAGATGAATAATCGGAAGAGCTGAGAATATCCTCGCAAAACCACTTATTGCACGACGCAGCGCTGAGCATACAGCCCAATAAATGCCACTTCCCTCCCGCATGAGCAAAGGAGTGCAGAGCATTATTCTTATCAACGCCGAATGAATCGGAGGCTATAAAAACCGTGCCTGACGTTCCGACTGAAATATTGCACTCACCGTTATTAACCGTTCCCGTTCCAACGGCGGCAGCGGCGTTATCCCCCGCGCCTGCAACTATCTTTACATCCTCCGGAAGCCCAAGCTCGCGAGCTATATGGGGCAGGATCGTTCCGGTTATATCCGAGCTTTCAAAAAGCTCCGGCATAACTTCCCTGCAGATCCCGCAGATATCCAGCATTTCATCAGACCAACATTTATTTTTTACGTCTAAGAGAAGCATACCGGATGCATCTGAATAGTCGCAGGAGTGAACTCCCGTTAAATAATAGTTTATATAGTCCTTTGGAAGCATTATCTTTTTTATCCGGGCAAAGTTTTCCGGCTCGTTATTTTTCATCCATAATAATTTAGGCGCGGTAAAGCCCGCAAAGGCAATATTCGCCGTTAGATCAGAAAGCCTCTCTTTTCCGATAACGTTATTGAAAAAGTCAACCTCTTTTTCCGTTCTGCCGTCATTCCAGAGTATGGCAGGGCGAATAACGCCGTTATTTTCGTCAAGAGCAACAAGCCCGTGCATCTGGCCGCCGCATCCTATTCCCAATATGAGGGAAGAGTTAAAGCCTTTTATTAGTTCTCTTATTCCCTCTTTTACCGCGTTTATCCAGTCGGAGGGGTTTTGCTCGCTCCATCCCTGCTGAGGGAAAAACAGAGGGTATTCCTTTGAAACGGAGTTTAGCAGCTTGCCTTTTTCATCCGTCAGCAGCAGCTTTATGGCGGATGTTCCGAGATCAATACCGATAAAATAACTCATAATCATCACCGAACATTATAATAATTATTCGAATACAACTTCCGTCCCGGCGCAAAGAGGTCTTCCGAAAACCGGAACACCGCATATCCACTCAAAACGCTGAATTCTTACAGTTCTGCCGTCCCAGCCCGAACCGCTCTCAACATTTGCGTGATAAATTATATAGTCGGCTTTATCGGTGCTTATAAAGCTGCAGTGTCCTGGGCCGTATGCCGTATCGCGCTGAGAGAAAACCGGCAGAGGGGATTTTGCCCAGTTGCGTTTATCGAGCAAATTTCCTCCCGAAAAACTCAACATACCGAGGCAGTAGCTGTCGGTCCAGCTTGCGTTTGCGGAATATACTATATAAAGCTTTCCGTCCTTTTGAAGCACAGATGGGCCTTCATTTATGGCAGCCGCACTTTTTTCCCATTTATATTTCGGGGCGCTGATAAGAACACGCTCGCTGTCGATATGAGCAGGATCGCTCATATGAGCTATATAGAGATTTTGACCTGAGTCGGTTTCGCCTTCCCAGCCTGACCATACGAAATAAAGCTCTCCCTCATACTCAAAAATGGTGCCGTCTATTGCCCATCGGTCGCTTTCATCGCTCACCTTTCCGATAAGCTCAAACTCTCCCAGAGGATCGTCGCTTTTTAATACATACATACGGTGGTTTTCGTTCCTGCCATCGTCCGCAGCAACATAGATATACCACGCCCCATCAATAAAATGCAGCTCAGGCGCCCAGTATTCGCCCGAATACATGGTTCCTCCCGGCGCTCTGTAGGCAACAGTTTCGGGGGAAGAAAGCAGGTCTTCAATACTGCTGCTATGGCGAATGGCAACTCCTATACCAATTGAATAGCAATAATAATATTCTCCGTTATGCTCATAGATCCAAGGATCATTTCCGCCCTCAAGAGGCATTTGAAGGACGACCGAGTTTTCATTATCCGTTTCGCACGGGGCGGATGTTTGAGGAACGGTTATAAAGCCCCCGAAAAAAGAAATAAAAGCTAATTGAACAGAGAGAAATACTGCTAAAACATAATACATACAAACAAGCTCCTTTCTTAATAATAACATTTTAACTTATAGGTTAAAAAAAGTCAAACCAAATAAAACTTTGAGTTTTATACTTTACTTTTTATTTATTTAGGAATATAATAATTTAATATAGTCTGAAATCCGAGGTATATTATGAACATTATTGTTGCCGGATGCGGTAAGGTTGGAACCGCCATAACAAAAGGTCTTGTTAAAGAAGGACATGATATAACGGTTATGGACATTCAGCCAAAAAAGGTTAACGATCTGATAAATATGCTTGACGTTCAGGGCATTTATGGAAACGCTGCAGATTCTGACGCGCTTGCCGAAGCCGAGGTTTCAAAAACGGATCTGTTTATCGCCGTTACAGCATCGGACGAGCTTAATATGCTCGCGTGTCTTTTTGCCCGCAGAATGGGCGCAAGCCATACCATAGCGCGGGTTCGCAACACCGACTACAACGATGACAGCCTTTCTTTTATTAAACAGGAGCTTCATCTTTCAATGTCAATAAATCCCGACTATGAGGCGGCACAGCAGCTTTTTAATATACTCAAGCTTCCCTCAGCGGTGCAAATTGACACCTTCTCAAATAAAAATATTGAGATGGTTGAGCTTAAGCTGAAAAAGGACTCTGTTCTTGACGGAATGACGCTCTCGGATATGAGAAAAAAATATAAAATACCGTTTCTTGTTTGCACGGTTATCCGCGATGGCGAAATATTTATTCCCGACGGCAATTTCACTCTGAAAGGGCTTGACAGAATAGGGCTTGTTGCCTCTCCTGCGGATCTTCAGAAAATGCTCAAAAGCTTCAGTCTGATGCAAAAGCAGGCAAGAAATATAATGATTCTCGGCGGAAGCAGAACCTCATATTATCTTGCAAAAAAACTCTCCTTTATCGGAAATTCGGTAAAGATAATAGATAAGGATGAAAACCGCTGCCGGGAAATTGCATCTCTCCTTCCCTCAATAAACGTTGTTACCGGTGACGGCACAAACCAGGAGCTGCTCTTTGAAGAGGGCATACGCTCTATGGACGCGTTTATTGCCTTAACAGGTACAGATGAAGAAAACATCCTGCTTTCGGTTTTTGCTTCCTCAATAAACGTTCCGAAGGTTATAACAAAGGTAAACAGCGACGAGCTTGGAAAAATAGCTGTAAATCTGGGGCTGGACTGCATTATTTCTCCGAAAAAGGCGGTTACCGATATTGTTACCCGATACGCAAGAGCGCTTCACAACACAACCGGAAACAATATAGAAACGCTCTACCACATAGCGGACGATAAGGCTGAGGCGCTTGAATTTAAGGCGGGAGCCGATTTTTCCGCAAAAAATATACCTCTTAAACATATGAAAATAAAAAAGAACACTCTAATTGCGGGTATAGTGAGGGGAAGAAAGACTATTATCCCCAGCGGCGATGACTGCATAAGCCCCAACGACAGAGTTATTGTTATCACAGCCGGACACAGCTTTAAGGATCTTTCGGACATATTGAAATAAGGAAAACGCTATGAACAGACGAATGATTTTATATATGCCCCTGCAAATAATTAAGCTGCAGGCCCTTATAATGCTTGTTCCCGCCGCGGTATCGCTTTTTTATCACGAGAAAAGCGGATGGAGCTTTGTTATAACTGCCGCAGGAGCGCTTCTGCTCTCTATTGCGGGAACGGCGATAATAAACCCGAAAAACAAAACTATATACGCAAAAGAGGGCTTTGTTATAGTTGCGCTAACGTGGCTTATGATGAGCATTCTCGGAGCGGCTCCGTTTGTTATTTCGGGAGAAATACCGCATTTTGTTGACGCTCTGTTTGAATCTGTAAGCGGATTTACAACAACAGGAGCATCCATACTCAGGGACGTTGAAATTATGAGCAGGGGTATGCTTTTCTGGCGCAGCCTTACCCACTGGCTCGGCGGAATGGGAATACTCGTTTTTGTTATGGCAATAGTTAATCTTTCCGACAGCCCGATCCACATTATGCGCGCCGAAATGCCCGGTCCTATAGTTGGAAAGCTCGCACCTAAAGCCAAGAAGACTGCTAAAATCTTATACATAATTTATATAGCCATAACCGCAATAGAAATTCTGTTTTTGAAATTAGGCGGAATGACAATGTTTGATGCGGTTGTTCATTCGCTTGCAACGGCGGGCACAGGCGGCTTTGGAATTAAAAACACAAGCATTGGAGGGTATTCGCCGTATATTCAGTGGGTCATAACAGTTTTTATGGCTCTCTTCGGAATCAATTTTAACATTTATTATCTTCTGATAGCGGGAAAAATCAAATCCGTTCTCAAAAGCAGCGAGATGTGGGTATATTTCGGCATTATGGCGGGTGCAACCGCTTTGATAGCTTACAATACTTCATCTTTATACGATAACATAAGCGAGCTTATCCGCCACTCCGCTTTTCAGGTGAGCTCAATTATAACAACAACAGGTTTTTCAACAACCGACTTTAACCTCTGGCCGGGATTTTCAAAGGCGATTTTGCTGCTGCTGATGGTGTGCGGAGCCTGCGCCGGTTCAACGGCGGGAGGACTGAAGGTTTCGAGGATACTCATTTTATTTAAGGCCATGAACCGCGAATTCAACAAAATGGTTCATCCGAGAAGCGTTCAGGTGCTCAGGCTCGAAGGAAAGCCGCTTGACGAGAACGTTATAAACAACTGCCTGACATATTTTGTGCTCTACTGCCTTATAAACGTTGTTTGCATCTTCTTAACAAGCTTTGATAAATTCAATCTTGAAACTTCAATAACTGCAACAATTTCCTGCATAAACAATATAGGTCCCGCCTTCGGCGCGGCAGGTCCGGCGAGCAATTACGCTGATTTCTCCGTTTTTTCTAAGCTGGTGCTGTCGGCAGGTATGCTGCTTGGAAGACTTGAAATTTTCCCGATGCTGCTCGCGGTTGCCCCTGCAACGTGGATCAAAAAATAAACCCCTACTCCTCCGAAATAGCTCTTGACTTTTTCACCATTATATGGTAGGATATAATTGTTTAAAGGGGAGTAGCTTAAGGATGCAAATCCGAGCTGTCTGTCAACAACCGGCAAAATGCCTGGCGGTCAGCCCCTAACGGAAGCAAGACCTTTGACCGCAACACGGTCAAAGGTTATTTTTTATGAAAGGACGGTTCCGAATGAAATTTTATTTGGAAGACACCAAAACCGTTTTAAACGAGGTTAAAAGCTCCGAAAACGGTTTATCCACCGCCGAAGCCGAAAAACGGCTCCAAGAAAACGGAAAGAACAAGCTCAAAGAGGCAGAAAAAGACAGTCTTTTCAAAAAGATAGTCTCAGCCCTCGCTGACCCGATGATCATTATGCTGCTGGTTGCCGCTGTTATACAGGCCATCGTTGCCGTTATCAGCGCAAAGGGCAAGTTTGAACTTTCGGAATTTGCAGATGTTCTCATTATTCTTGTTGTTGTTATCATCAACACAATAATGAGTCTTGTTCAGGAGAGCAAGGCAGAGGCGGCCATGGAAGCTCTTATGCAGATGACTGCGGCAACAAGCCGCGTTCTGCGCGACGGAAAAATCGTAAGCGTTAAGAGCGAAGATATGGTTGTAGGCGACATAGTTGTTCTTGAAGCGGGCGACGCCGTTCCTGCTGATTGCCGCATACTTGAATCCCACTCTATGAAGGTTGAAGAAGCAGCTCTGACAGGTGAAAGCGTACCCGTAACCAAACTTATTGACACTTTAATGCTCAAAAAGGGCAGTGACGATGTTACGCTTGGCGACCGCAAGAATATGCTTTATTCCGGTTCAACCGTTGTTTACGGACGCGGAAAAGCGGTTGTTACAGGCACGGGTATGGACACCGAAATGGGCAAAATAGCAAACGCCCTGAGCGAAGCTGAGGACGAACAAACTCCTCTTCAGATAAAGATGGCGGAGCTTTCAAAATTCTTAACAAAGCTCGTTATCGGCATAAGCGTTTTGGTTTTCGTTGTTGGCGTTGCAGAATCGCTGATAACGTCAAGCGAACCCTTCAGCGCAGGTCTGCTCGGAAACATTGCCCTTTCAACCTTTATTGCAGCTATCGCTCTTGCAGTTGCTGCAATACCCGAAGGTCTTCCCGCTGTTGTAACGATCATTCTTTCAATCGGCGTAACGGCGATGAGCAAGCGCCAGGCTCTCATAAGAAAGCTCACAGCGGTTGAAACTCTGGGATGTACCCAGATAATCTGCTCTGATAAAACGGGAACCCTTACCCAAAACAAAATGACCGTTGTTGACCACTACGGCGATGATGAAACTCTGCTTGCAACAGGTATGGCTCTTTGCTGCGATGCAAACCTTGATGAAAAAGGTCAGGCAGTCGGCGAGCCGACAGAGGCGGCTCTTGTTAACTACGCAAACTCCCTCGGCCTTCCGAAAGGAAAACTGATGGAAACAAATCCCAGAATCGGCGAAGCTCCGTTTGATTCCGGCAGAAAGATGATGAGCACGCTCCACACCTATGGCAACTCTGTAACGCAGTTCACTAAGGGCGCACCGGACGTTGTTCTCAACCTCTGCACAACCGCTCTCATAGGCGGAAAAACCGTTCCTATGACAGATGAGATCAAAGCCGAAATATTCAAGGCAAATAAAACTATGGCCGATAAGGCTCTCAGAGTTCTTGCGCTTGCAATGCGCTCATATCCTTCTGCTCCCGCTGACCACAGCGCGGAAAATCTTGAGCACGATATGACCTTTATCGGTCTCACCGGAATGATAGATCCCGTCCGTCCCGAGGTAAAGGCGGCAATTGAAGAGTGCCGCGAGGCGGGAATAGTTCCGATAATGATAACCGGAGACCATAAGGACACCGCAGTTGCGATAGGCAGAGAGCTTGGCATTATAACCGATTCCTCACAGGCCATTCTCGGCGCAGAGCTTGATAAATTCTCCGATGAAGAGCTGAAAGAAGAGGTAGTTAAATATTCGGTTTATGCCCGAGTTCAGCCCGAACATAAAACAAGAATCGTTAAGGCCTGGAAAGCGCGCGGTATGGTAACCGCTATGACAGGCGATGGAGTTAACGACGCTCCCTCGATCAAATCAGCCGATATAGGCATCGGAATGGGCATAACCGGCACGGACGTAACAAAGGGCGCGGCAGATATGGTTCTCGCCGACGATAACTTTGCAACCATAGTTAACGCCGTTGAGGAAGGCCGCAAGATTTATGATAACGTCTGCAAGGTGCTTCAGTTCCAGCTCTCAACAAACATGAGCGAAGTTATCATTATGTTTGTTGCGTCAATTCTCAACTTCACCATTCTCTCCCCTGTGCATCTGCTCTGGGTTAATATGGTAACTGACTCTCTTCCCGGCCTTGCGCTCGGTATGGAAAAGGCTGAGGGCGATCTTATGCGCCGCAAGCCCCGCGCAACAACCGACGGTATCTTCTCCGGCGGAGCGGGCTTTGATATGGTATGGCAAGGCATATATCTGGCTCTTATAGAAATAGCCGCTTATGTTA
>JAFLUL010000041.1 GCA_022508845.1 Oscillospiraceae bacterium
CTGGATAGAAGTAAAACGCTGTTCTTCAAACATTTCGGAACTGCAAAATACAGTATTACCACACAGGGAATAAAGTAAAATAGAAACGGAATGCTTGAAAATAACATAATTTATACTCCGCTGTAACGCCTGATTACATAATAGGCTCGTCGCAAACCGTTTCAGCAGATGCATAGACAGCTGTCAGGTTTGCGGTGAAAACGTTAACAAGATCCTCTGCACCGAAGAATGCAACTATATAATCGCCAACTGTTACAATAACAAGCTTCTCCGGGAAACCGCAGATCCACTGTCTGTTTTTAATGTTGTTGTGAACTTCTTCAGCAACATCTTTAACAGTACCGGCGTCTTTAACATGGTAAGCGCCGCAGGTGAAGGTGTTGGTATTCATCATATGTCTGATTGCAGCCGCATCATCAATCTTATCAACACTTGCCGCAGGGAAAGCAATTGTGTTATCAAGAACATCGGCATCTTCAAGGCTGAACACTCCGGGTTCATCGGTTTTCATATTTTCTTCGGTATAGTCGCCGCCAGCAATGGCAAACTTATCTTCTTCTTTATAGTTGTTCCAAACTTTTGTTAAAATCTCAAGTGCGCTCTCAGCAACCGCTGCGGGGGCTTCGGATGAAGTGTCGGGGTCGGATGATGACTTATCATCTTCGTTTGGTTTGTTTCCGCTGCAGGCTGCAAGCGAAAGAGTTAAAAGTGCGGCCAAAAGAATAGCCAGAAGTTTTTTCATTTTTTTTCCTCCAAAAATGTTTTTTGCCGTTCATAAGATCAACGGTAAAAAAATTATACACTATATGCACATGTTTTTCAATAGACATATAAAACATATATTGTACAATTTGTGTACAGTTATCAATTACAGGTAACACTTTCCTCAAAAAAATATGATGCAAGCATTTGGTTTTTTGAACCTGAAGAAAAACTGCAAAACTTCCGGCCGCAAACAGAGAAATGGTTCTTGATATAACTAAACAACTGATTGACAGCTTAACACTGAATGGATAAAGCTATCAAATCAGTTTTTTTGCTGCAATTTCAAATTGGGCAGCGTATCCCTTTATTTATCCAGAGCCTTGCTTAAGCTGTGCGGCACGCCCCTCGGCGCTCTCACGGCAAAAATACCGTAATCCTGCTTCAACGAGGCAAACGGGAACTGCTCGGGGGAATAACGCTTTAACAGCTTTATCTTCATAACAGCCGATATGCTAAGGTTTTCGTCATTGTAGTCATAAGGGATATCGGTTTTAGTTACCTCGCATTTATAAAGAACCGCCGAAACAGGCGCGCCAACATATATAAACACGGTATCGCCCGTCTTTATGCCGATTCCCTGCTTCCAGTTAATTTCGTTGGTATGGTCAAAGGCATGTTCAATATCATAATATTTCGGATTTGCGGGAACAAGCCATTCCTTCGGCGGGCGAATCTTTTTCTTTTTCTGTTTTGACGCAGTAACGATAAAGCTTTCGTCTATCATTCGGCACACTTCCTCAAAAGACACCGTTCCGTCAAGAAGGATAGACACCCAATTTCCGCTCTGATGGTATCCCTTGAAAAAGCCCTCCTGCTGAATAATGAAGTCCGCAAAAAAGGGATCCGCAAGCTTTATGTTGATAATATCAACCCGCTCTTCTCCCCGAAGCCCCAGCTTTTCCCTAGGAACATCCATAATAAGAGCAAACCATTTATTGTTGTCCTTATGCCGCAATACGGGAAATGACGGAGCGGTTGAAAACGGATAATCCGCCTCAACACCGTATTTTTCCATTGCATACTCGAAAATTTCTTTCCTTGTTATCAAAGTCCTTGCACCCCTTTCAACGTCAATTATACATTAAAAGAGAACAAAATAAAAGATAATTTCGGTAATTTTAAAACCCGTGCAGATTTTTTGTCCGCGCCGAAAATAATTTTATCCGTAACATCAAATTTAAACTGAGTAAAACCCGAGCGGCTGTGTTCGCCCGCAAAAGTACCGTTTATATAAACCTTTGCCGTGTGATAAACCGCTTGAGGCAATTATCTTGCCGTCAGGACTGTCAATTCGGATATTGCAGGACTGTCCGAAGCCTGCAAGGCGCATATAGAGCTTTTTGCAATTCGCCGATATAGTCAACTCCCGCCTGAGCAGCAGAATTATATGCGGTTTGTATGTCCGAATTACAGAGCGCAAAGGAATCGTGATGAATTCCTGCCGGAACAACATATTTTGCGCCCGCGTTTTCTTTTTCATTTTTGTTCTCTTTCCGGTTCATAATCAAGAAAAACGGTTGTTTATAAGCTGCTTTATAAAATTATACACAGCCTTAAGGAATCTGAATATCATATCTCTCCATTCGAGCTTGTTCTTCAAATATTCGGTTCCCTCGGGCTTCATTCCGTTTTCTTCGGTCATAATGCTCACGTTTGCATCGTCGTCACAAGATAAATACTGCGGCATTTCGGGATCGCTGAAAACAGTCATCTCGCCGTTTGCCCTTAAGAATTTCAATATATAAACGTCAATTGTTTCCGGAAACTCGGAATGCTCGCTGTTATAGATAAACCAGGTTGTGTCCGGCAGAACGCAGGTTGAGGCGTCTATGACCTTATCGGGAGAAATGTATTTATCCGTGCCGTTCTTCGCGGCGTTTTTAAGATATGTATCGGAAAGCAGTCTTCCGTATTTGGGGGAGGTTGCGCCCATTGAAGCATATTTAACGCTTATGAAACCGTCGGAATATTCATTGCTTGTTTTGGCAAGGGGAGGAATCTGATATTCGCCGTACTTTGCAAAATTGGCAACCTTAACGCCCCTTGCTTTGGCCTCTTTGATTATTTCATCGGTTCTTTGACGAACGGTTTTATCATAGTGATCGAGCTTTTCTATGAGGCAGGCGTATTCCTCCTCGTGTCCGCCGAAAACACCCTTTATTGCGTCTTTGTATTCATCGGCGGTAACAAGCGACCATATTCCGGGCATAGTGGCATAAGTTTTTCTGAGAACGCCCGTAATCGTTTTGGTGTAAACCTTTTTCATAAGGGCGGAAACAGTGAGCGCTGCAACGTTGAGAATATGAGTGTTTGTTGTAAACTCAACAAGGGTGTCAATAAGCTCGGCGGTTGCCTCGTCGTCTATTTTCAAGGCCTGATTCTTATAGCGGATAAGCGAATCCGTGTCAATATATATATTGCCGCTGAAAAACGAGCTTACGCTGTCAATTCCGTTTGCGGATGAAACATAGAGAACAACGCAGTTCAGGTCGTTTTTCTCGCCGTATTCGGCAAGGTATGCCATAACTATGTTTGCTCCCTCGCATCTGCCGATAAGATTAACCTTGTCGGAGCCGGTGGCTGCCTTTACCGCGTCAATATAATCGCTGAGAAGCGCGGCGTTATAGCAGGGGTCAAGTCTCCAGTCCTTTATAAATTCATATGCTTTAACGGCATATCCGTCTGCCCTCTTCACATCTCTCAGGGGGCCGCCGTTCCAGAGATTGCTGACGTGGGTTCCGTTTGAGACTTCGCCGTTTTTATCAAGGAAGAAATCGTCAAAGCCGTCCTCAATCCAGCTGTCAAGCCTTTCGTTGTAGGCATTCCAGGCCTCATCGGTATCGGTTGTAACAGCCTCAAAAAAAGAAGGCAAGCAGTCCTTTATAGCGTTTAAAAGGTATTCGCTGTCGTCAAATTTATCGTTATAAACGTTTTTGCCCTCAGGATTTATTATTGCAGCCCCCTGTCCCTGAACATAAACATTGGGGACATCAGCCCCCTTCTTTTCAGCGGCAAAAACCGGAGCTGCTGTTAATAACAGCATTATTCCGACAAGAAAAACGGAAAGATATTTTTTCATAATCTTTTCTCCTTTCAATAATATAGTAATTATATCAAACCCTTTTTACAGCTTCAATACTGCATTTAAATTTAGTTTAAAAACCGTTCATAAACTGCAAAAACAGACTGAAATTTGTATATCTGGAATTAAACCGGCTATGCTTTAACGTCTTATTTTTTTGGCGGCGATCAGATAACGGTGTATGGTTCCCGTAATCTTTCCGCCGTGTTCAATGATCCTTTGCATTTTAAGCAGATTTTCAAAACATCTGTCAACAGAAAAACCGGGAAACTCCCATTCTATGATCCTTGCGAACCATACGAACGCTCCAACATCAAAAAATGATATCGGCAAAAACGCCTCATCTGAACAGAGGATCTGAAATCCTGCGTTTTCAAATGCCTTTTGCTGTTCTTTTAAGTTCAAGTGCGGAAAAGGCTTTTCTGTTCCCGGCAAAATCATTTCCGCCAAATCACGGTCATTCTCTTCCCCAACCTGCTGAGTTACAAATATTCCGTCATTCCTCAGAAGTCTGTATAGCTCAGGCGCGTTAAAACTTCCGTGTCGGTTGATGATCAAATCAAAGGACGCATCGGCAAAGGGAATATCCGAAGGGTTATTGCACTCCTTAAAATGAACGCCAAGCGGCAAAAATCTTTTTTTGCAAAGCGCAACATTCGGAGGGTATCCCTCAGTTGCGGACGTTTTACTATACGGGTGGTTTAGTGAAAGCAAAAATTCGCCGCCGCCTGTGTCATAATCCAAAAGCTCCGTATCCGGGGTTAAAAATTGCTTTACTATCATCTCATAATCCCACGGCAAATCCTGCTCTTCCTCATATCTGCCGTGAATATGTGAAAAATCCCATCCGTGAATATGCGCAATATCCTCTTCCTGTTTCCAGATTGCTTTTAATTCTTCATTTTTCATTTGTTTTATTCCAAATTCAAGCGGTTTGAGAACGCATATATCTGCGATATACGTAAAAAGACAGCATAACCGTAAGAATGTCCGCGCTCACCTGCGACCATACGATTCCGTACATTCCGAATACACCGTTTAATAAATACAGCATCGGAATATTAAAAACAACCCAGCGTGTTACGCCGAGAAACAGCGCTATATTCCCTTTTCCAAAGCTCTGAAAAACATAAACCGTGAAAAAGCTCATAAACATCAGCGGAGTTGCGAGACATCTGATTCTTAAAAATCCCGTTCCAAGCAGCACAGTTTGCAAATCGGAGATAAACACCTTCATGATGACGCCCGAGAAGATCTCATACAGAATAATGCTGATTATGCTTACAATAATTCCGAGCTTTAATGAAAATTTTATCGTGGAATTCATTCGCTCCCTGTTTTTTGCCGAATAATTATATGCCACTATCGGCATCATTCCCTGGCAAATCCCTATGCCAACATTAAGCGGTAAACGCTCGGCCTTCAAAACTATACCTATGGCAGCAAGGGCAACATCGCCGTAAGCAGACATAAGCTTATCAATAACGATATAATCAATGTCAAAAAGCAGCGCCGTTATCGCCGACGGAACACCGACATTAAAAATCGCGCCTATGCTTTTTTTGTCGGGCAGGCAGTCTTTTATTCTGAAACTGATTACAGACTGATTTCGGATCTTAAAAATGATGCCCAGGAAATATCCGCACGCTATGCAGTTTGAAATCAGAGTTGCAATGCCAACTCCTAAAACCTCTTGGCCCTTTTGCAGAAAAACAAACATAAACAGCGGGTCAAGGGCGATATTTATAAGCCCTCCCATTGTAATACCGAAGCCTGCCTCCTTTGATAAACCAACGCTGCGAAGAAAATTGGAAAGCACATTGGAAAGCACCGTAGGTATTCCGCCGAGAACGATAACGCAGAAGGCATATTGCTTCGCATATAAAAATGTATATTCGCTCGCTCCCAATACTTTAAGAATTGACTTCATAAAAATAAGCATTGAAACGGAGAAAACGCCTGTAATTATAATGGAAAGATAAAAACTGAACGAAGAAACCTTTTTTGCTTCGCCCTCGCGCCCTTCTCCCAAAAGCCGCGAAATCAGAGTCCCGCCGCCAACGCCTGTTAACCCCGCGAGAGCAATGCTGATATTAAACACAGGCAAAATGAGCGAGGTTGCCGCAACCATATATGGATCGTTAGTCCTTCCAACAAAAAATGTGTCCGCCATATTATAGATGAGCACGATGATCTGACCGAAAATCGTGGGCAAAGCCATGGCCTTAACCGCCTTTGGAACAGGCAGCGTTTCAAATATTTCTTTACTGTCCGTCTTCGCCAAATTCTTCACTCTCCTCCATACAATCGTTAATATGAAAACAATAGTACAACTTTTTTCATTCCCTTGTCAACAATAAAAACCGCACTTTAAGAAATTCATTGACATATCCGTTTTATAAGAATAAAATATAATCCTCAGAAATAAATTAAGAAGAACTCTATTATAACAGGTGGGATAAATTATGCGCATTAATATTTCTAAAGAGGAAATGCTTGAAGGCATGAATATAATGAACTCATTCGGAGCAAGGCTTACGGGCAGCAACGGACACAATAACTTTATAAAATGGCTTAAAAATGAAATTTCAAAAATGGATATTCCCGTTTTCAGCGATCCTTTTTATTTCAGACGGTGGGAAGAAAAGAATTCTTCGATTGAAATAATAAACGGAGAAGAGAATATAAGCGTTCCCGTTTCGTCCGTCTATCCCTATTCGGGCGAAACCTCCGCCGATGGAATAACCGAAGAGCTCGTATATGTTGAAAGCATTAACGACGTTAAAAAAACAAACGGAAAGATCGCGGTTTTTAACGTTGCAAACGTAAACTTTATTCCGAGCGAAATCGCCTTTGATAAGCGCACAAGCTACCCCGAAGACGTTGTTCTTGAAAAGAAATATGAAGGACCTGTTATAACAAGCTTTGTTCAGTGTTTTTACGGCATCATTTCAAAACTAACCAAGGCTAAGGCGGTAATCTTGATATGGAAAGGGCTTCACGACGACTGCATCGAGGGGCAGTATCTTTCATTTATAACGGATTATCAGAAAATTCCTATGCTCTGGGTAAATGAAAGCAACGGAAAAAAGCTCATCGAGGCGGCAAAAAATCACAAAAAAGCAAAATTTATCCTTGAAGCTGAAATAGAAGAACACTCTTTCTCCGAGTCTTTTTATTGCATACTCAAAGGCAAAAACCAAAAAGAAAACGTTATTATAAACACCCACACCGACGGAACAAACTGCGTTGAAGAAAACGGTCCTATCGCGCTACTTCAGCTTATTAAAAATTTAAAAGATCAGGAGCTCAAAAGAACTCATATTTTTGTTTTCACAACAGGACATTTCCGTCTGCCTCATTTTAAGGATATAAGAACAGGCTCCTTTCAGTCCGCTTCCCGCTGGCTTGCAATGCACCGAGAGCTTTGGGACGGCAAAGGAGACCATTTCAGATGTGTTGCCAATCTAACAATTGAACATCTCGGCTGCAAAGAGTGGCGTGAGATTGACGGCGAATATAAATGCACAGGCAAACCGGAGGTTGAAATAGTTTATACCGGCAATAAGTTTGTTGATAAACTTTACATAGACACGGTTAAAGAAAGAAAAACCGTGCGCACAATAACTCTTCGGGGGCACAACGCCCTTCACTTCGGCGAGGGTCAGAATTTCTTTACAATGCGTATTCCCGAAATAAGCCTTGTTCCCGCACCATATTATCTCTGCGTTGTAAGCGGCAGTCAGGAGATGGAAAAGTTTGATATTGACCTTATGACCGAGCAAACCGAAACCTTTGCAAGGCTCATTGAAAAAATCGAAGGTATTTCCGCTAAAGAGCTCGGCAAGAGCGACCGTTATTCAATCGTTAAGGCAAAAAGCGTTTCAGGAGGATATGATCTCAGTCTGAGCGGCCTTGCAAATAAAATTTCTGAAACCATAAAAAGATAAATTTTCAAATTCAGCTTTAATAATCATAAAAACCACCCTGCGCGGGTGGTTTTTATATATAAAAAATGCAGTTTATAACAATCCCAAAACCGATTTCAAATCATCAAAGCAATAATCGGCATATTCTGAATATCCTTTATGAACAAGAACTGTTTTCATTCCGTTTTGCTTCCCGCCGATGATATCCGCGTTTATATTATCTCCGATCATAAAAAACTCCGCATTCGGATATTTCGCCTTTGCAAGATCAAAAAGTTTTTTATGAGGCTTGTTGTATCCTTCAACCGCCGACAGGATAACTTCGTCAAAAAACTCAGTTAGCCCAAGCTGCTCCAAAATTTCATCCAGATCGGGATAATTGTTTGACAGCAGAATATTAACAGTCCCCTGCTCTTTTGATCTTCGCAGAGTATCTGCCGCGTCATCATAAAGAGTGTATCGGGATTTCTGCTTGATAACAGAACGAACGGTTTTTGAAGCTTTCTCGGCAATTTCGGGAGCTATGCCGCATTTTTTGTAGCTTTCAAAAAAATGCTTTTCCATAAATTCCCACCATAATTCTCCCCTGCAAAAGGTGTAGTCAACTTCGGGAGTATGCCAGGGAAAACCAGACGCCATATAGAAACGTATTTCGCTGAATAAGCTCTCTTCAACCTGAGGAAAAACCGATTTAAGAGCGTCAAACACACTCCCCGACCATAAATGATTTGAAAAAGCAAGAGTTCCGTCAAAATCCCAGCAAAGAACCTTCATATTTTCACCCGAAAATTTTATATATGCTTATCGCAGAGATACACGTCACACACGCAATCATTTCCCTGCTCGGTTGAAAATGACGCGTAAAGCTTTACCGTTTCTCCGGCAAGGCCGTCCGGCAGAGCAAAATAAAAAGTATTATTCTCCGCCTGATCATCGCACACAAAATGCTCCCAATTGTTTGCCCTGTATGAAGGTGCGCGGCGTTCAAAGCCCTGAAGCGTTCCTTTAACAAACGCGGTGCAATACACTCCCTCTGCGCCGTGTTCCCCGTTCACTCCGAGCGCGATAAATGAGCCCGGCTTATATTCCGGCAATACGAATTCTCCGGATCTCAGCAGCTTCGTCTCCTTTTTTGTATAATGCGCCTGCAAATTATTTGCCCGCGGCTCTTCCAGTGCGATCTCTTTTCCGCCGCAAAGAACCTTCATCGAATAAATTCTGTCCATTGCCTGAGCGATTCTGATATAACGGAGCCGATTTTTTATCGGATAAGATATTCTGAGCCTCTTTCCGTTTGCCGTATAAAGCGTGTGTACGGTGAATTTTACAACGCTCTGAGCATAGTTTTCCTCTGCCACGCTCACTTCGGCTTTTTCGCTCCGATTCCATTCTCCAAGGCTCTCGGCATATTCCGCAAACAAAGGGATGATCTGCTCCGGAATCTCTGCCGTTGGCTCGTTTATCGCAAAAACCTCAAATTCTATGCTGTCGGCATAAACGGTTTTTCCAAGGTCAACTCTCAAGCAACCGCCTTCAATGCGGAGAATATTGTTTTTATAATGTCTTGACTGTCCGTCGAAGAACGTGTCTTTTTTGCCGTCAAACATCGCCGCCGCCTCGCAGCCCCTCAGCCGGTAAGTGGCCTGTGAGAAAAAAGCGTCCCTTGCGGCGTTTACCTCGGGAATAGCCGATAATCCTGCGCGCTTGATGCACTGCGCCTCCAGCGAATCATTGCTTACGGCAAACATTGCCGCTTCATATATTTCCTCGCCGTTTTCGGGATCTTCCGTTGTTTCGGTAAGTGCGCCAAGGTAACGCGGCGGCTGCTCATTTATATCCGTCTGCTCTGAGCTGCAGAAAAACTGCGTTTCTCCGCCGTTTGAAAGCAGAATATCTCCGCCTGCGCTTTTCAGAATTTTTATCTCCAGAGGAACACCGGACTTATCCTCCTTAACCACCTCATATTCGCAATTTAAAAGAATCGGCGCGGCCTCCTTTTCCGCCGCTATCTCGATCAAAACAGCTCTGAACGGCGGCAATTCAATGCTGAGCTGTTCACCGCTTTTGAAAACGCCAAAAGCCTTATCGTATGGATGTCTCAGATTGACCGCAACTCTGCCGTTAGCTTTAAGGCCGATCGTTTCATCCAAAGGCAAAATCAGGTTTTTTGTTTCCCAGGTATCGTTGCCTGTGCAGATAAATCTGATGCTGTCGCTGCCGCGGGATACTGCATTCGGACCGAAACCCTCCGGCAATTTAAACCCGTTTACAAGAATATCCGAGTATCTTGCGTGCAGATTATATATCCTCGCAAGGCGCCCAAACTCCTGATCCTTTAAAAACCACGGGTTGCCGTAGATCTCCGGCGCGGCTATAAGACACCTGCCGAAGGCCTGATAAATAAGCTCGTCCTCGAAATAGTCAAGCGATGAGGAAAGACACACCCCGTGATCCTCCGCAAGGCGAAGAAGATTTCCGTTTTCATCCTCAACATTGCCTCTGGAAAAAGCGTAAGCGCGGTTGTGCATCGCCGTAATTTTATTGCAAGCGAATACGTCGGTATAGGTCTCCTCGCCGTTCCATAAAAAGGTGGTGATATATTTCTGCGCCTCGTAAAAATCAAGTCTGTGGTTAAACAGCAGCAGGTCGGGAGAATACTTTCTGCACTCCTCTATCATTCTCGCATAGGTTGCGGCCTTTTCAGGGCGCAGAACTCCGCATACGCCGTCAAGCTTGAACGCCGCAAAATGATAGTCCCGGCAGAGATGAACATAAAAGTCCACTCGCTCTTTTTCTTCCTCCGCCGTGTTTCCGAAGCCGTCCGGACCGCCCCAAAGACCGAAGCGGATACCAAGCTCTTTTGCTTTGTTTACAACATTCTTATATCCCTCGGGATACTGTGCGCGGAATTTTTCGCTGTTTACGTTTCCGTAGCCCTGCGCCGAACCGTCAAAATTGCCCGCGTCCCACGCATATATGCTGATCTGCATACCGTAGGTATCGCGCATATATTTAAAAAAGTCTAAATTGATAAGGGTTTGCCGTTCGGTAGAGCCCTCGTTCGTATTATTGATCCACGTAAAATAATAAGGCACCGACGGAGTTTTTTCATCCGCGCCGGCGATTGGACAATTTTTACTCATAAAATTTCCTATCCTTTATCATAAATTTATTCTCAATAGGATTGTAGCATATCGAATGCTATAATTCAATAACTGTCATTCCCAACAGGGAAAATATACTATTTTTTCTTTATTTCCTATATAATAATCAAGAAAGCTTGTTTAAAACGCAACCAAAGTAAAATTTTGGTGAGTAGATATAATGAAAGGCCTTTTGAATTTGAAGAAAAAGGAGGGAAGCAGAAATGAATGACGACGAGATCGTATCGCTGTATTGGGATCGAAATGAGCAGGCAATAAAAGAAAGCGAATTGAAATTCGGAAAATATTGCTATGCAATTGCCAATCGGATCCTTGCAAGCAAAGAGGATTCGGACGAGAGCGTTAACGATACCTGGCTTGCCGCCTGGGAAAGCATACCGCCCCACCGGCCGGCCGTTTTGGTAACATATCTCGGCAAGCTCACCCGCCGTATCAGCCTGAACAGATGGAGAAACAAAACCCGGGATAAGCGGGGCGGCGGATAGGCGGCTCTTTCTCTGGAAGAATTAGCCGAGTGCATATCCGATAGCCGGAGCCCGGAGCAAGCAATAGAACTATCGGAATTGACAAAATCGCTGAACAGCTTTTTAGCAGCTCTGCCCCCGGAAGAGCGGGACATATTTGTTTGCCGATACTGGTTTTTGGCTTCGCTGCGTGAAATCGGAGAAAAATTTAATTTAAGCGAAGCAAAAACGAAATCCATACTGTTTCGCACAAGAAAAAAACTGCGAATGCACTTAGAAAAAGAGGGGTTAAATTGAATAATAAACTGCTTGACGCCATGGAGCAGATCGATGACGCATACATACGATCAGCTCAAAACCGATTGAACGGAAATACCGGGGCAAACAAAAACAGGCTTACAGCCCGAAAGGTTTTTCTTCCGCTGATTGCCGCCGTGTTAAACAGCTTAGAAATGAACAAGGACACATATGATACAATCAGTGCCGCACTCATCAATCCTATGCGCAATAAAAAATATTTGCGCGAAGCACACCAAGTAAATTGCATACAATATTTTATTGTATGCAAAAAACCTTGCGCATTTTTTCTAACATTTTTTGATGTACGGATCATACACCCTCCATCACAGAACCATCCACCATTTTATAAACAACATCAGAAGCAGCGGCTATATCCATATCGTGAGTAACAATTATCACACAGTAGTTTTTTTCGTGGGCAAGTTTTTTTAGTATGTCAATAACACGCTTTCCGTTTTCGGTATCAAGGTTTCCCGTGGGTTCATCCGCCAAAATGACATGCGCCCCTGTTGCAAGTGCTCGGGCAATGGCAACGCGCTGCTGTTCTCCGCCCGAAAGCTTGGCGGGATAGCGCTTATGCTTTTCGGCATCTATGCCAACGCTTTCTAAATACTGGGACGCTTTAACTTTTGCTTCACTGAGCTTAACTCCGTTTATCTCTTGCGGATAACATACGTTTTCAAGAACGGTTAAAAGCGGAAAGAGCTGAAATGCCTGGAATATGATGGCAACATCCTCACGGCGGTAAACATCTAAGTTCATATCTGCAAGGTTTTTATCACCGAGCGTGACTATTCCCTCGCTCGGACAGTCAAGCCCCGAGATTATAGAAAGAAGAGTGGTTTTTCCGCTACCGGAAGGGCCGACCACGGCGGTCATCTTACCCTCTTCAAAGGTAAGGCTGATATTTGAAATAGCATTTTTATTGCTGCTTTTATAGCGATAGCTTACATTTTTTAATGTGATATTCGGCATTTTTTTACTCCTTTACCTGTAGTAGCTCTATGGGGTGTTTGTTCGTTACAAATACTGAGGTTACCCCTGCACCGAGCAAAGAGGCAGATAAATATAATATTGTAACTCTCAGCGTTTCAATGAAAAGGTCGTTCACGCTCGCCTGCCCGGAGAAATGCATATAAACATACATTCCCAAAAGACCGATAATAAGACCAATTATACAGGTGAAAACCATTTGCAGCGTTAACATAAGCCGCACACGGGCTTTTGAAGTGCCCTGAACACGCATTATAGCAGCGTCCTTTGCTGAGAGCATTGTGAAAAGGACACACACTCCGGCGGCTATGAGCGCAGATACCGCTAAAACAACAGGATAAAGTATCTTAAGGAGCCTTATGCTGTTTTCCATAGGCTCGGCCACCATACGAAGCTCGGAATCCCAAATCAGGGCTCTCATCTCCCCTGTTCCGGCATGTTCATCACTTGCTATCTCCTGAGCAGCTTCTCGGAATGCCTGAATATCTCTGTTTTTTTCGGGATCAACCGTAAAATCGGCAACGGAATAGAGCATAAGGGATTCATTTCCGATATCCTTAAACCAATTGAGAAGAGCTGAGGTTGGAATAATTATGTAATTAGGTTCGTATATGCTTATCAGCCCGTCATACACTCCCGCAATTTTATACAACCGTTTATAAACACGGTTGTCGGAATTTACGGAAAATTCCAAATATCCTACATCCGTAACCGTTTCGCTTTCGCCGTTTTCCGCGGCAGCGGCTGAGGCATAAATATCAAACAAGGCTCTCGGAACTATCACGGGAGACAAGGAGCCCTCATCATACTTTCGGTCGTCAGCAAAGATACTTTCATCAAATCCGTCAAGATACGTTATATCTAGTCCGCTGTAACGTTCTGTAAATGCGTTAACATCATCAAATGTTACCACCGGACAGTTGCTTATAACCGTACCGCGCTTGGGAGTATCTGAGATATCGCCTGTAACATGAGTTATTGAACGAAGGAACATATCTCCCTGAGTGTAATAACTCTCAATATATCCGGTTTCAAGTATACGGTCTATTGTGGACCCGTATATAAATCCGTTCTCACCGCTCATCGAGCTCAGTTTTACAAGATCCATATTCACGGTTATGGTTTTATACAGTACTTCCAAATCGTTTCCATTATTGATGATTGCAAGGTTGATAGACGTAAGACCTATTATAAATATCATCGCCAAAAACACAACAAGAGCAGTTTTGAAACCGTTTCTCAATATATGCCGCTGTACAAAGCGTGCTATTTGAGAAAACCCCGTATGTTTATTTGCCATGTGTTTTCACTTCTCCTTGTATAAGTTCAAGCACAGGTCTCTTTGCGAGCATAAATGCGCCAATTCCTGCCGATATAACAAATACTGCAAATACTATAGCAGCAATTATCATCGGCGTGGTTAACCTTAATGCCGTGTTTGCGATTTCAAGTCCAAGCTCCGAGAATTTTGTAAGCGTATTTTGTATGCTATGTGTCGTATATCTCCATGCGAGAATACCGCCTAAAAGCGTACTCAAAATCCCTATAACCATAAGGGGTAAGGCAGAACCAATAGCGCATTTTCCTTTTGGGGTACCCATAGCTCTCGAAATTGCAAAGTCCTTTCTGCGTGAGCGGAAATATACAAACACCGCAATGGCAAGCACGAGAACCGAAATGCAGGAGTATATAGCCGCGTTGATAAGGGATGAATTAAGCATAGGCGTGACCATACGCACAAAGTTTTCATAGCCCATTTCAATAAACACAGTTCTAACGCCATATTCGGCAAGCGCATCCTTTGTTTCGGCAATAAACTCATCGGTATTTTTCGGTGAGTTCAATAAAACGGTTATTAAATTGGGCTCGTCATAATAGGATTCGGGCTCAAAGTTATCCGGCACAGCGGACAGGGGAATATAAATTTTGTTTTCATCAGAATCATAATGTTTAGCAGCACCGAATATACCTACTATCTCATAGGTTTCGGTTGCAACCTCATATTTACCAACATTATCAAAATCAATTTTATTGGCTAAGTATCCGCCGTAATCGACATACATTAAATTGCGCAACTCAAGCTCGAATGTATCTCCTATATTAAGACCGTATTTTTCTGCAATCTCGGTGTAAATTACACACACCTTTCTGTTTTCTAAATAATCATCATAGTTTATCATACGACCTTCTGCCAAGTAGTATTGCTGAGATACCTCCTGCATTCTCGGCAATATGGTCATATCTTTGGTTGCAATTACACCAAAGGCGTGTTCATTATCGTCTGTCACACGCATAATTTTATTTAGCTCAGAGTATACAGGGTCGTCAAAATCCAAATCTAATGGAGCGTGAATAAACCACTCTCCATTTTCGTTAAGTGGAACAAGATCAAGATTTATATCATTAGAGCTGTCAAACCGATAGTTGCCGGAGTTATTTGAAAAATAGTACCGTGCTCTGACTAAATAACGTTCTTTTAATGTTAGATTTAATAATTCGGTAAAAACTTCGTCAGACACTGTAAAGGTGTATTCTGCACCCACCTTCAAATATTCGGGATACCCAACAAGCAAACTGTCAACGGAAAAGGTGAGCTCGCGTTTTCTCATTTTACTTTCGCCGACTTTTATAAATTTGCCATAAAAGAAAACGTCGGAATTATAAAAGCCCATTTCAACCGAATCGGCAAAGCCAAAATCTGCCGTACCCTTAAAATAGTGCATATTGTATATATCGCCCTTTGCAACTCCCGAAGTATAGCGATACCAGTCTACATAATCGACATACTGATTAGCTTCAAGATACTCCACGGCAGACGGTGTGTCGTATGTATTTCCGGTTACCTCTAAGCGTGCTATAGAACGGTAGTATGATGAAAGACTGTCGGTTTCCCTTTTTAAGGTAAAGTATTCCGTGGCTCGGGAAACCATCATAAAAGTGACCGCTCCAATAACCAAAAACAACAAAATTGTTCTCAGCGGTTGCCTTAAGGTTGACTTAAAGAAAATATTATATTTCATATTGGACGATACTCCTTTAATATACTGCACTCTTTAGAAATGTACAAAAATCTTATAAAAAGGATTTCTATATACAAGTTTCATGGCACTCTGTAATACCAATACACGGAGAGTGCCATGAATATGCAACATGTTCATTCTACATAAATATGAATTTATATGCGTATTAATATAAGCTTAGGCATACCCATTTTCTGATAAACTACTATTACTTTTGATGTAATCTCTGTTTAAATTATTGAGTGTACTGGTAACGGAATTTTTAGCACTGTTTAACACAGAGGTCGAAACGCATTCATCGCAAGAGGAACATTTACAACTAGACATAAATAAGCTTAAAACAACAATAATTATCTTTCAATATTTTTAACAATATAGCAATGTTTTCAATACAAAATTGCACAAAAACATAGTTTTGCCAATTTTTTCAAGTAATTTATCAAATATTTGATGTTTTACAAATATTATAGTGTTTTACATTATTCTTATTATCAAAAAGAAATGATACTATCACATTGGTGATGCTAATGACAGAGAAAGAGTTAAAAAAACAAATTGGTGCAAGAATCATGCAAAGAAGAAAACAACTGAATCTAACACAAGCTGAATTGGCAGAGAGATTAGAAATATCCGATTCACAAGTTTCAAATATTGAACGAGGAAAATACTTCCCAAAAATGATTAATATTGTGAAGCTATGCGCCATTTTGGAATGCAACACAGATTACATTTTTTCCGGAGTGCTAAAAAAAACAGTCTCGGACAACATTATTGATTTGATCTCTTCTTTATCCATTGAAGAGCAAAAAATAGTTATCCTACTAATTGATAGTTATATTCATCGGAATAATGATACGCGGAATTGACTAATTTCGCGCTTTTTGCTATAATGATAAAGCAATAGTTACCGTGAAAGAAGGTGTATTACTTGAACATTGTTATCTGTGACGATGATCCTATATATTCAAATGACATAAAAAACAATGTTGAGAGAGTATTTTTTGACTTACATATCCCGGTATCTGTAAAAGTTTATACAAATAGTAATGATTTATGGGGCAATATCGACAGTTACGATATTGCTTTTTTGGATATACAAATGACTCCACATACCGGTATCCAAATCGCAGCAAAGCTCAAAGAGATTCAACCTAATGTAATTATCTTTTTTATAACTTCATATGAGCAATATCTTGATGAAGCAATGGATCTGAATGCATTTCGATATATAAAAAAACCGCTTGATGCCAAACGACTTCAAACAGGCATTCAAAAGGCGATTTCGTATATTGACAACACTAACGTCAATTTTTACTTAAAGGATGGTAAAAAGACAACAACAGTATTATCAAGTGAAATCATTTATATCGAAATCTGTGGTCATTATACAAATGTTACTACAACAAATGGAGAATATGTTTCAGATAATTCTATTTCATTTTGGAAAAAGAAATTGATTTCCTCCTCTTTTTTTCATGTTCACAAAAGCTTTATTATAAATATGAAGTATATCACTGAATATAAAAGAGATACCGTAACATTATGTAAAAAATATCAGGTTCCGATTGCATATCGAAAACAATCAGAGTTCCGCAATTTCTTTTTTAACTATTTCGGAGGGCAATAATAATGTTAATGAAATGCATTGTATTACTTTCCTATATGCTTGAATTCTTAATCTCTTTCTTCTTTCTGAACAATTTGTTTTCTCGAAAAAAAAAGCTTTGGCAAACCCTTCTTTTCGGGATATTGATTTATTGTGTCTGTTGTGCTTCTTTTTTGTTTGATAACGTAATTTTCAACACAACCCTCTTTACTATAGCAAACATTGTTTTTGCGCTTTTGTTTTTTGAAACAAGGATTAAGGGAGCATTTTTAAGTGCTTTTTTCTTAACAGCAGCAGAAATGGCAACAGAATTTATTGTGATGAATGTCTTATCTTTAACAACATCTAAAGACATTAATGTGTATTTGGAAAACAGTTTTATGTTTTTATTGATGGTCATTTTAAGCAAAATATCATTTTTGTTGGTTTCCAGAATTGCTTTAATTGCAGGATTATATTTGAATGGACACAAAAAAACACAGTTTCCTTTTTTCTTGTTGATTTATCCTCTTTGTTCAATTCTAATACTGTATGTATTTTTCATCATTGCGGAAAGATATAATATTTCTCATACTATAGAAATTGCAATATTATTTGGAAGTATCGCAATTGTTCTTTCTATCTTTCTCACATATATTTTTTATTCAAAAACGCAAAGAGAAATAGATGAACTGTTTATAGCACAGCAAGATGCAGAACGCATAAAAACAGATACCGCATATTATGCGCTTTTGGACAGTCAAAACGAAATGTTAAAAACCATTACACATGATGAAAAAAATCATTTATCTGTTATAAAATCTCTTGCAAATAGTCAAGAGATCAACGCATATATTGATACAATATATAATGAAATCAGTTTTCATTCATTGTTTGGAAACACAAAGAATAAATATTTGGATCTACTTATAAACAAATACCAATCTGTATGTGATACTAATGGTATTTCTTTTGATACATCTATCAAAACTGCAAACTTAGCATTTATGGAAGCCCCTGATATAATAACTCTCATCAGTAATATTCTTGATAATGCTGTAGAGGCTGCAAAACCATCGATAGAAAAGAGAATTGACCTTTCTATCAACCATGTCAATAACTTTGATGTTTTAACTTGTTCCAATTCATGTGATAAAAAACCTTCGTCATCTGGAAAAACACTCCACACAACAAAAAGTTCAGAGGGCTTTCACGGTTTTGGAATTAAAAGCATAAAAAGAATTACAGATAAATACAATGGAGAATTTGATTGGTTTTATCATGAGGATGCAAAAGAATTTGTGATAAATATCGTTTTCTTCTATAAAGATTAATCGAATAGGAGGCTAACCATTAGTTGAGTAGCCGACCTCTCACACCACCGTGCATACCGTTCGGTACCCGTCGGTTCAACCATAATGAGTGCAGAGACTTGTACTTTTCGGATATGTCAAAATATCCCGTGAGTGCAAGTCTTTTATTTGTAATGGTATGGGAAAGTATTCCGCTTCCTGCAACAGCCCAGTAACCTTTGCGAGTGTTTCCGTTCCGATAGGCCTGCAATTCGGGCATTCCCAATTTTATCAGATTGGCAACTCTCGTTTTCGGCTTCTTCCACTGTTTCCAAATATACATTAGTATTCGTCTTCGAAGCCATCCATTCTGTTCTTCTTGTTTTATTGCGAAGAGGTAACCATACTGAATTATTACTGGGCATAAAAAGGATAAGCTATTATAAATCAATATGTTTACTCAAAAAACTGCAACGCATCCACCCTTATGCCATTTTGTATAACCTCAAAATGACAATGCGAGCCGGTTGAATAACCTGTTGAACCGACCTGTGCTATGAGTTGTCCCTGTTTAACAGTTTGTCCTGCCGAAACAAGTAAAACCGAACAGTGGCCGTAAAGCGTTGAATATGTTCCGTCATGTTGGATCTTTACATAGTAACCGTAACCCCCTGCGTTATAGGTTGCCGGTACGACCGTTCCGTCTGCGGCTGCAACAATAGGTGTTCCTTGTGCTGCGGCAATGTCTGTTCCACCGTGTGTTTTTATCACTCCCGTAATAGGATCAACTCTTGTTCCGAAGCGTGAAGTTATCGTAGTTCAAAACTTCCGATGCCATAACCAAACTTGTTTCGCTATATCCTACTTTCCCGAAATACATATAAATATCATCGTGTCAATACACTAGTTTTCCTTCACAACTTATACTCTATAGCCCCCCTTGATTGTTTTATTGCCACTAAAATTAAATAACTGAATATATACTAAGATTAATAAGTAATAAAATCAATAGTCTAAACAATTTTGCACATTTATGACACAAAATTGCACAAAAGTACAATTTAATTTAATTTTCGACATAATATTATGTGCATATAATCCTCCAAAAAAACCATCACCTATTTCACCAAATTCAATATATTTTTAGCAATAAAAAAAAGCCGAAATTTTCAAAATTCAATCTGAAAAATTCGGTCTGAAATATGTATGTATTTAATTGTTGTGGATTCAAATCCTGACAGTCCGTGAAAATGGTTAAATTGTTGCCCCGAAAGTGAGTATAAAAAAAAGCCACAAAAAAACACTAAAAGTCCTTGATTTACAAGGACTTTTAAGTGTTGTTGTCATATTGGCAACAAGAGATGGCGCCTCAAACAGGACTCGAACCTGTGACACCGCGGTTAACAGCCGCGTGCTCTACCGACTGAGCTATTAAGGCAAATTTCGCCGGGATATTTCCCAACGAAATAAGTATCGGCGACGACCTATCTTCCCAGGCAGCTGCCCGCCAAGTATTTTCGGCGCAGTT
>JAFLUL010000042.1 GCA_022508845.1 Oscillospiraceae bacterium
GCGAGGCGGGGATAACCGTTCCGGTTATCCCCGGAATAATGCCCATAACTAACTCAAAGCAAATCAAAAAAGCAGTTTCGCTCTCAGGCTCATATGTTCCCCAGAGATTTTTGAGCCTCGTTGATAAATTCGGCTCTTCTCCGGAAACGATGAAACAGGCGGGCATAGCCTACGCCACAGATCAGATAATCGATCTCTATGCAAACGGAATAAAAAACGTTCATCTCTATTCAATGAACAATCCCGACGTTGCAGAAAAGATTATGAATAATATCTCGGAGATAATAAAGTGATAAAAACCTATATTTCTCCTGCGCTGAATGAAAAAGAGATCCTGCGCTATGCAAGAAGCTCCGAAAACGCTCTTCCCGCAGAAGCAATAAACGCAATCAACATCCTGCCCGAAACAACTGTCGGGCGGGTCGTTTTTGATATTTTTGAAATAGAGAACAGAGGCGATATTCTCGATCTGGGCTTTGCAAAAACAACCTCAAAGAACCTTAAAAAGAACCTTGAAGGCTGCAATAAAATAGTTCTTTTTGCAGCAACCGCAGGAATTGAGTTTGACAGACTGATAAAAAAATATGAAAGAGTTTCCCCTTCTAAAGCCCTTTGGTATCAGAGCATAGGTTCAGCCTATGTTGAGAGTGTTTGCGATATTTTTTGCGAGGAAATAACCCGGGAATACGGAAAAACAAAGCCGCGTTTTTCTCCTGGCTACGGCGATTTGCCTATTGAAATGCAAAGAGATATTTTTTCTGCGCTCGGGTGCGAAAAAAATATAGGCATAACTCTGAACGACAGCTTTTTTATGACGCCTTCAAAATCCGTAACGGCCATAATAGGAATATGCGAACAGCAAAAAGGAAAGTTTTAATATGCTTATCACTGATCTCATAAAACAGAGCCTTGTTATTTTGGACGGAGGACTGGGAACTCTGCTGCAGAAAAAAGGACTTAAAGCGGGAGAGCTGCCCGAAAAATGGAATTTATCCCATCCCGAAATTTTAACCGCCGTTCATAAGGCATATTTTGACGCGGGCAGCAATACCGTTAACGCCAATACCTTCGGCGCAAACTGCCTTAAATTTTCTGAAAATGAGCTTGAAAGCATTATTAAAGCCGCAATAGACAACGCAAAAGAAGCGGCAAAGCAGAGCATCTCCCCCTCTAAAAAATTTATTGCGCTCGATATGGGGCCAACGGGAAAAATGCTCTCCCCTCTCGGTTCTATTGCGTTTGAAGAGGCAGTCAATATTTTTGCAAAAACCGTAAGGCTCGGCGCAAAACACGGCGCAGACCTCATTATGATAGAAACGATGACCGACCTATACGAAACAAAGGCCGCCCTCCTTGCCGCAAAAGAAAACTGCGATCTCCCGGTTTTTGTTTCAAACGCCTATTCGGAAAACGGAAGGCTTTTAACGGGAGCTGAGCCCAAAGCCGTTATTGCTGTGCTCGAGGGTATGGGCGCTGACGCGATAGGGGTTAACTGCTCTCTGGGGCCGGCGGATTTAATGCCGGTTATAAAGGATTATTTAAAATATTCTTCCCTGCCTCTTATTTTTAAGCCGAACGCAGGCCTGCCGAGCAGCGTTAACGGCGAAACCGTTTATGACGTTTCTGAGGATGAGTTTTCCGAAACAATGAAAGAGGCGGCAAACCTCGGAGTTAATATTCTCGGCGGCTGCTGCGGAACAACTCCCGAATATATTTCCGCGCTTTATAACTCCGTTAAAGATATTTCTCCGACAAAAATATCGAAAAAATCCTTTACCGTGGTTTCATCTTATTCAAAGGCGCAGGTTTTCAGCAATTCCCCGCTTCTCATAGGCGAACGGATAAACCCCACAGGAAAAAAGAGATTTAAGCAGGCTCTTAAAGATCACGATATAGATCATATTTTGGACGAGGCCTTAAAGCAGGAGGATAAGGGCGTTCATCTTCTGGACGTAAATGTCGGAACTCCCGAAATAAACGAGAAAAAGCTTCTTCCCGAGGTAATTTACGAAATTCAGACGGTAACTGATATTCCTCTGCAAATAGATTCATCAAACATTTATGCTCTCGAAAACGCGATGAGAATTTATAACGGCAAGGCCATGATAAATTCCGTAAACGGAAAAAAAGAGAGTATGAACGCCGTTTTTCCGCTTATGAAAAAATACGGCGCGGTTGCAGTTGCTCTTACTCTCGACGAAAGCGGCATCCCCGAAACAGCCGAAGGAAGGCTGGAAATTGCAAAAAAAATACTGAATGAAGCAGAAAGCTACGGCATAGATAAAAAGGATATTGTGTTTGACCCGCTTTGTATGGCAGTGAGCGCTCAGCCGAACGCGGCTGAGATAACGCTTGACGCTCTGAAGCTCATAAAAGATAATCTGGGCTGCAAAACCGTTCTGGGAATTTCAAATATCTCATTCGGGCTTCCTAACCGCGAGGCGCTCAATGCTTCATTCTTTACACTCGCCTGCGAAAACGGACTTTCGGCGGCAATTATAAATCCGTATTCAGCGGATATGATGAAGGCATATTATTCGTTTAACGCGCTTAAGGGAAACGATGAGAGTTTTTCAGAATATATAAAAAAAGCCCCCGAGCTTATAACGGAGGCTTCTAAGCATTTATCCGCCGAAGCGGACGCCCCAACGGGAACAGAGCTTCAAAAGGCTATAATTTCGGGGCAAAAAGGCAGGGCTGCCGAGATAACAAAAAAGCTTTCAGAAAACAACGAGCCATTAAAGCTCATCTCAGATGAGATTATACCCGCGCTGAACTTTGTTGGCGATGGTTTTGAGAGCAAAAAACTCTATCTTCCTCAGCTTTTAATGAGCGCGGAGGCTGCCGGAGCGGCATTTGAGGTGATTAAGGCAAAGGGAGCATTAACCGAAGAAAAGCATAAAAACGGACATAAAATAGTTTTAGCGACCGTAAAGGGAGACATACACGATATAGGCAAAAATATCGTTAAGCTGCTCCTCGAAAACTACGGATACAGCGTTATAGATCTCGGCAAAGACGTTGCTCCCGAAAAAATAGCCGATACAGTTATAAGAGAAAACGCATATATAGCAGGCTTAAGCGCGCTGATGACAACAACTGTTCCCGCTATGAAGGAGACCGTTACTTTGCTAAAAGAAAAGGCTCCTGATTGCCGCGTTATTGTCGGCGGGGCGGTTTTAACAGAGGAATATGCAAAAGAGATCGGCGCGCATTATTATTCAAAAGACGCGATTTCCACCGTAAGAATAGCTGACGAGCTCACAAAAAAAGATTAATATGGATGTAAAAAACCGCCTTCTGTCAATAATTTACCCCCATCGCTGTTTTATTTGCGACGAAGTTCTCCCTTTCCCCGAAGAGATCTGCGAAAAATGCAAAAAGCAAATAATAGATTTCAGCAAAATCAGAGGCGCGGTATGCGATATATGCGGACTGAAACTCAGCTACTGCAACTGCGCCGCGTCAAGGTATTATTCAAAGGCGGTTTTTCCGTTTTTATATGAAAACGATGTACGGCGTTCGCTTCACAGGCTCAAATTCAGAGGCCGCCTTGATAAGGTAAAGCCGTTTGCAGGAGCTATGTATAATGCACTGCTTGAAAGAAACATAAGCGATACCGATATTCTTACATTCATTCCTATGAGCAAAATATCAAAATATAACAGAGGCTATAACCAAGCGGAGCTTTTATGCAAGGAACTGAGCCGATTATCGGGAATAAGTTACCTGCCGCTGCTTTGTAAATTCGGCAAAAACGCAAAACAGCACAGCCTGAAAATGACTCGCAGGCATGGAAATGTTTTGGGAATGTATGAGCCGGACAAACGGTATATTGAAGAAATTAAAGGCAAAAATATTCTCATTGTTGACGACATTTTAACAACCGGCGCAACCCTCAGCGAAGCAGCAAAAACTCTGCTTATCTTCGGAGCTGAAAAGGTTTATGTAATATCCGCCGCAGCAAGAAACAACAGCAAAAAGCCCGCCGATTAAGGCGGGTTTATTTCTTTTATCAGATATTAAAGCACTTTGTTGCTCTGTCAAGTATACCGTTCATCCCGGCTATAGCCATACCGTAGTTTATTATTGGAATTCCCTGCTCTTCGGCGCGTTTAAGCCGGCTTTTCATTTCGGCTTCATTCAGCATACACCCGCCGCAATGTACGATAAGGGCATATTCGGATAAATCTTCGGGGAACTCACCGCCCGATGTAAACCTGAACTCCGGCTCGGCCGAGGAATATTTTTTTATCCAGGCGGGGAGTTTAACTGCACCTATATCGTTGCATTGGCGGTGGTGAGTGCAGCCTTCTGAAATTAAAACCTTATCACCGTCTTTTAGCTCTTTAAGCGCGCCTGCTCCTTTCATAAGCAGAGCATATTCCCCCTTATACCGAGCAAAGAGAATTGAAAAGGATGTAAGCGGAACGCTCTCGGGAACGATCTCAGCAACCTCCTTAAATGCCTGAGAATCGGTTATAACGAGGGCGGGAGGTTCATTCAGAACGTCAAGCGCACCCTTCAATCCGCTTGTTTGAACGCACAAGGCTGCGCAGTTTTTGTCAAGAAGTTCCCTTAACACCTGCTGCTGAGGGAGAATTATTCTTCCCTTAGGCGCGGATTCATCTATGGGGATAACCAGAATAACTGTATCGCCGGAATTTATTAAATCGGCAACTATTTTTTTATCAGTTTTTGCTTTTTTGGCAAACTGAGCAAGCTTTTCTTTGAGCAGGTTTATATTTTCGCCCGTTTTTGCGCTGATATACAGCTCATTTTCGCCTGTTTCGGGAATCAGGTCAAGAATATCGCTCTTATTAAAGGCAGTTATATAGGGGATTTTTCGTCCATTAAAAACATTTATCAGCTCTTCATCCTGCAAAGACTTTCCCTTTACAGCATCCACAACAAGAACTGCTATATCGGTTTTTGAAAGGATCTCTTTTGTTTTTTGAACTCGCAGCTCTCCGAGCTCGCCCTCATCGTCAAACCCCGGAGTGTCAATTATAACAACAGGTCCGAGGGGCAGAATTTCCATAGTCTTTTTAACGGGATCGGTGGTTGTTCCCTTTATATCGGAAACAACCGAAATGCTCTGCCCCGTTACGGCGTTAACAACGCTGGATTTACCCGCGTTTCTCATACCGAAAAAGGCTATATGCGTTCGCTCTGCTGAAACGGTATCATTTAAACTCATATATTTATTTCTCCGAATAAATCAAAATCTGAAGTCGCGGCGGTTTGAATTCTTTATATCCTCAATGTTTTTAACTGCAATTTCTCTCACTTTATCGCCGGGAATGCGCTTTAATTCCTCTTCTATCAGCTTATATCCAACCGCTTTTGTTTGGGGGGAAGCATAGTCCTCAAGATATTCCGATAGGGTCATAAGGGCGTTGGGATGGCAGCAGTTTAATATCTGCCCGCTCTTGCAAAGGCTCATAAAGCGGTCGCCTGTTCTGCCCTCGCGGTAGCAGGCGGTGCAAAATGACGGGATATGGCCGTTTTGCATAAGCCACAAAACTACGTCGTCGAGAGAACGCTGATCCGAAACATCAAACTGCTCGGTGTCGTGGGGGCGTTCTTCGCAGGTATAGCCGCCAACGCTCGTTCTTGAGCCGCCGCTCACCTGCGAAATTCCGAGGCGCAGCAGCCTTGAGCGAACCTGCTCGCTTTCTCTGGTTGAGATTATCATACCTGTGTAGGGTACTGCAAGACGGATGCAGGCGGTTATTTTGGCGAAGGTATCGTCGTCTATTCCGTTGTCAAATTTATCGGGGTCAATATCGTCCGCCTTTTTAAGGCGCGGAACGCTTATGGTGTGGGGGCCAACGCCGTGAACTGCTTCAAGGTGCTCTGCGTGCATAATAAGCCCGGCGAACTCATATTTATACATCTCGAGCCCGAACAGAACTCCGAGACCAACATCGTCAATACCGCCCAGCATTGCTCTGTCCATAGCCTCGGTGTGGTAGTCGTAGTCGTGCTTGGGGCCTGTTGGATGAAGCTCAAGATAGCTCTTTTTATGATAAGTTTCCTGAAACAGGATATATGTGCCTATGCCGGCGTTTTTAAGCTTGGTATAATTTTCAACCGTGGTGGCGGCTATATTAACGTTTACGCGCCTTATATCGCCGTTTTTGTGATGAACGCTGTAAATCGTTTTAATGCTCTCAAGAATATATTCAAGAGGATTATTAACGGGATCCTCGCCGGATTCAATTGCAAGGCGCTTATGCCCCATATCCTGAAGGGCAATAACCTCGTTTCTTATTTCCTCCTGAGTAAGCTTTTTGCGGGGAATGTGTTTGTTCTTTAAGTGATAAGGGCAGTAAGTGCAGCCGTTAACACAGTAATTTGAAAGATAAAGAGGCGCAAAAATAACGATGCGATTGCCGTAAAACGCGAGCTTTATCTCCTCGGCGATTTTATAGATCTCCTCATTGATTTCGGGAATATCGCAGGCAAGAAGAACGCTTGCCTCTCTATGGGTAAGTCCGCGGCAGGTATATCCCTTGCCGTTTTTAACCGGTCTTGCCTTTTCAAGAATTTCCCTTATCAGAGTGAGGTCGTTTTTATGCGCCTCGGCATAGCTCAGAGTTTCGCGGATCTCTTCATCGTTAATAAATTCCTCCGCCCTGAGTGATTTAGGGTTGTAAACAGCCATATTCAATTTTCCTTTCTTTGGAGGCAGATTGCTCTTATCCTCAGAGTTATTATTTTATTTTTTAATGTCTCCCCTGTCGGTAACTATTTCATATCCGACGGACTTCATTCGCGCTTCAAGGCAACCTCTGCATTCGGCGCTCTCTTCGCCGGTGCATATCTTATTATCGTAAAGCTCATATTTTTTGCGCACGTTTACGGGAGAAAGGTTAGGCATAACAACATTTGCGCCGGAGAGTATACCCAGTTCTCTTCCCCTTGGATGAATGGTTCCCAGCGCCGTTGTTGACGGCAGCAAAATATTGGGGTAAATGAGCCTTATAACCGAGAGCAAAAAGCAGGTATCTTCAAGAGTTCCGGCTTTTTTGTTTGCAAACGGAGTGTCCTTATGCGGGATAAAGGGCCCTATGCCGCACATATCCGGCTTAAACAGCTCAATAAATTTTAGATCCTCCGCAAGCTCGGCGTTTGTTTGAAACGGCGAACCAACCATAAATCCCGCGCCGACCTGATAGCCTGTGCTTCTCAGCTCCTTAAGGCAGTTCATACGGTTTTTATATGACATTTCGGGGGGATGAAGCATATTATAATGCTCTTCGTTTGCAGTTTCGTGGCGCAGAAGATATCTGTCCGCACCCGCGTTATATAGCCTTTCATAGCTATCCCTGCTTCTTTCTCCCATAGAGAGAGTTACAGCGCAGTCGGGAAAGGAGCTTTTTATTTCCCCGATAATTTTTATGAGAACTTCATCCGAAAAAAACGGATCCTCGCCGCCCTGAAGAACAAAGGTGCGAAAGCCAAGAGAATAGCCCTCCTCCGCACAGAGCATTATCTGCTCGGGAGAAAGGCGGTAGCGGTCGCAGTTTTTGTTGCTTTTTCTTATCCCGCAATAAAAGCAGTCATTTTTGCAGATATTGCTTATTTCGATAAGCCCGCGGACAAAAACACTGTTTCCGTAAATTTTTTTCCTCGCAGAAACAGCGAGGTCTTTTATATATTCCTCGTCCTCTTTTGTTCTGTTGTCAATCAAGAAGCGGTATTCTTCGGTTGTAAGGCTGTGAACGCTGTTCAGCTTATCGGCAAGCTTATGAATTATCATTCGCTTATAACTCCGGAATATGCGGTTTTAACGCTTACATCCCTGAGATTTCCTATTTTTCCGGCGAGGGCGGAAATAACGTCCTGCGGGGCGTCAAGCGCAATGCTGATGATGTTTATATTCTTTGCTCTGTATGGAATTCCCATTCTGCCGATAATATAACGGGCGTATTCGTGGAGAACGGCGTTGAGCTCCTCCACAGTGTTGTAATTTTCAACTATAATGCTCATAACGGCAACTCTTGTTTCCATACTTTTCTCCTCTTTTGACTGAACTCAATTAAATTATAACCCTAACTTTCATTTTGTCAACAATAAAAATTTATTTAATCCAAAAGAGCCTTGATAACCGCCTTTATAGTGTGCATACGGTTCTCAGCTTCAAGAAAAACAAGAGAGCGGTCGCTTTCAAAAACATCGTTTGTAACTTCAAAGGCTTCAAGGCCGAACTTTTCGCCCATCTCTCTTCCGACTTCGGTTTTATTATCGTGATAAGACGGAAGGCAATGCATAAACACGGCGTTTTTTCCCGCCTTTTCCATAAGCCCGGCGTTTACCTGATATGGGAGAAGCACCTTTACTCTCTTTTCCCATTCTTCTATCGGCTCGCCCATTGACACCCATATGTCTGTATATATAACGTCAGCGTCCTTAACCGCTATTTCGGGGTCCGTTTCAAAACAGAGCTTTGCTCCCGTTTCTTTTGCAATTGCTTCGCATTTTTTTCTTAGCTCTTTTGAAGGGAAATACTCCTCCGGAGCGCAGGCGGTGAAGCTGATTCCCATTTTGACGCAGCCTATCATAAGGGAATTTCCCATATTATATCTCGCGTCGCCCATATAAACGAGCTTTTTGTTTTGAAGAGTTCCGAAATGCTCACGGACTGTTAAAAGGTCGGCAAGAATCTGCGTTGGATGATATTCGTTTGTAAGTCCGTTTATAACGGGAACGCTCGAATATTTCGCAAGCTCCTCAACGATCTCCTGCCCGTAGCCGCGGTATTCTATTGCGTCAAACATTCCGGAGAGAACTCTGGCGGTATCTGCAATGCTCTCTTTTTTTCCTATCTGAGAGCAAGCGGGATCAAGATATGTTGAGCCCATCCCCAAATCGTGAGCCGCAACCTCAAACGAACAACGGGTGCGGGTGCTTGTCTTTTCAAAAATAAGGGCAATGTTTTTTGATTTGAGAGTGTTATGAGGCGTTCCCGACTTTTTTTCGGCCTTAAGCTTTGCAGCCAGATCAAGAAAAAATGTTATCTCCTCGGTGGTAAAATCAAGCAGAGTTAAAAAATCTCTTCCGTGTAACTGAGTCATTGCGTGTTCTCCTTTTTTCCGTTAACAAAAGCTTTAACATATTTTATCTGAGATTTTATGCTTTCTTTTCCTGTTCCGCCCGCTGAAGTGCGCTTTTCGGCGCAGTTTTCAATATTTATCGATTCGTAAATATCCTCCGAAAAGAGGTCGCTCAGCTCCTTAAAGCTTAAAAGAGGCAGCTCCTCGAGCACGGTATTTTTTTCTATGCACTTTGCAACAAGCATACCGGAAATTTTATATGCGGACCTGAACGGCATTCCTTTTCCAACCAGATAATCGGCAACATCGGTTGCGTTTATAAATCCTGTTTGAGCCGCTTTTTTCATATTTTCGGGAAGAGCTTTCATAGTGGCTATCATCGGAGCGAACACTCTGAGACATTTTTTAACGGTATCCAGACTGTCAAAAACAGCCTCCTTATCCTCCTGCATATCCTTGTTATAAGCAAGCGGCAGTCCCTTTAAGGCTGTTAGCAGAGCGAAAAGATCGCCGTAAACCCTGCCTGTTTTTCCTCTAACAAGCTCCGCCATATCGGGGTTCTTTTTTTGAGGCATAATGCTGGAGCCTGTTGTGAACGAGTCGTCAAGCTCAATGAAGCGGAATTCAAAGCTTGACCATAAAATTATTTCCTCTGAAAAGCGCGAGAGATGCATCATAATAAGAGAAAACGCGCTCATAAGCTCAACGCAGAAATCCCTGTCGGAAACACCGTCAAGGCTGTTTAAGCTTATGCCGTCAAAGCCGAGCTTTTCGGCGGTAAGAATTCTGTTTATCGGATATGAAGTTCCCGCCAGAGCGCAAGAGCCGAGAGGAGAATAATTCATTCTCTTTTTTGCGTCCTCAATTCTTCCGCAGTCTCTAATAAACATAAAGCAATATGAGAGAAGGTGCTGCGCGAAATAAATTGGCTGAGCGCGCTGAAGATGAGTATAGCCGGGCATAATCGCATCGGAATATTTTTCAGCCTTTTTAAGAACCGCTTTAATAAGATCAAGCAGAAGAGAAATTATCTCTTCCGCTTCGTCTCTCAGATACATTCTTATATCGAGCGCCACCTGATCGTTTCGGCTGCGTGCAGTGTGAAGGCGTTTTCCGGCATCGCCGATGCGGGAAGTAAGCTCGCCCTCAATAAACATATGAATATCTTCGGCGCAGCAGTCAATTTCGAGCGCGCCGCTTTCTATATCGCAGAGTATGCTCTTCAAGCCGTCAATAATTTTTTTGCAGTCGGAATTTGATATTATACCGCATTCGGCGAGCATTTCGGCATGGGCTATGCTGCCCAGAATATCCTGACGGTACATTCTTGAGTCAAAGTGTATGGAGGAATTAAAGTCGTCGGCCTCCTTATCAAGGTTTTTGAGGAACCTCCCCGCCCACATCTTATCCAAATATATCAGTCCTTAATATTATTTTTCTCTTTCATTTTAGCATAAACCTTGAGCGGGAGTCCATAGAGATTGATAAATCCCGCGGCGTCCGCCTGATTATAAACCTCATCCTCGTCAAACGTTGCAATTTCGGGGTCATAAAGCGAATAGGGAGAGGTAACTCCCGCGTTTATCATATTGCCCTTATATAGCTTTAAGGTAACATCGCCGGTAACGGTTTCCTGAGTGCTCTCAACAAAGGCTAAAATTGCTTTTGTTAACGGAGTGTACCACTGGGCGTTATAAACAAGCTCGGCAAGCTTCTGCGCAACAAGGGCTTTATAGTGAAGAGTTTCTTTATCAAGAGTTATTGTTTCAAGAACCTCGTGAGCTTTATAGAGGATAGCTCCGCCGGGGGTTTCATAAAGCCCGCGGCTCTTCATACCAACAAGCCTGTTTTCAACAACGTCAAGAAGTCCCACTCCGTTTGCGCCGCCGAGGGCATTGAGCCTTTCAACAAGGCTTACGCTGTCAAGCTCTTCGCCGTCAACTGCCGTTGGAACGCCTTTCTCAAAATGAATTTTTACATATGTCGGCATATCGGGAGCCTGCTCGGGCGATACGCACATCTCCAGAAAACCCGGCTTGCCATACTGAGGCTCGTTTGCCGGATCTTCAAGGTCAAGTCCCTCGTGAGAGAGATGCCAGATATTTTTATCCTTTGAATAATTGGTTTCCCTGCTTATCTTAAGCGGAACCTTATGAGCCTCGGCATAGTCTATCTCTTCGCTTCTGCTCTTTATATCCCATTCTCTCCACGGGGCTATAACAGGCATATCCGGGGCAAAAGCCTTGATGGCAAGCTCAAAGCGCACCTGATCGTTTCCCTTGCCGGTGCAGCCGTGGCAGATGGCGTCCGCGCCTTCTTTAAGGGCTATTTCGGCAATTCTTTTGGCTATGGGAGGACGGGCAAAAGCCGTTCCCAAAAGATAACCCTCATATTTCGCTCCTGCCATAACGCACGGAAATACATATTCTTCAAGAAATTCCTTTGTAAGATTTTCTATGTATAATTTTGACGCGCCTGTTTTAAGAGCCTTTTCTTCAAGCCCCTCAAGCTCGTCCGCCTGACCCACATTGCCCGACACAGCAATAATTTCGGGGTTATTATAGTTTTCCTTAAGCCACGGAATTATGATGGACGTGTCAAGTCCGCCCGAATATGCAAGCACTATTTTTTTTATTTTTGATTTATCCATTATTTTCCTCCAAATTGAATTATTATTCATTTTCAATGCATAATATTACAATCTTTTTAATACTTTGTCAATAGTCATTTTAAATAAAACAGTTTATCTTTAATTTTTTCCGCAATAATTTTTATATCCTCGCTCTGAATAAACTCCTCCGTTTCACCGAACCACACCTTTTCGGTTCCCCTTTTTGCATACTGAACTCCCGCAGTTACGCAGAAAACAGCGCTTATCATCATATTAACTGCAAAATATACCGAAAGAACACGCTTAACATATTTTTTTTCGGAAAGTCTTTCTTTTTTCTTTTTATGAATATTCATCTATCAGCTCCGAAAGCGCCTCGCCGAAGAGACGCCCCGAAAAAACGGCCTCCTCCAAAGTATTGGTGTCGCTGCCGAATTCCAAAAGCAGCGAGCAAGGGGTAACATCCATATTATATTTTCTTCGGCAGAAATATATAGGCTTCATAAGCCCCTCATATTTATCCTGAGCAGCCCTCTGAACGCTCAGGGCAAAGCTGAGATTTTTTTCCCAATCGGGGAAATCGGTAATGCTTCCCTCCTCGGCTCCGGTTATTATCATAATCTGAGCCGCTTTTTTTCCGTTTATAACGGCTGTTGGCTTAAGAGCGGATGTTGCGGTTGAATAGATAGCATCGCGATGGATATCGAGAACTATTTTTATTGACGGATATTCCTCCATATAGCGAAGAATTCCCTCGCGCGAGCGGGAATATGCGCCTGTGTAGGCGCTGTCATAAACGGCGGTGTCGTGAATAACGCCTATCCCGTTTTCCCGGAGCGCTTCGCATATGGCGTCTCCAACCCGAACAATACTCTTAAGCGGGTCAAGCGAACGGGTTTTATAGCTCTCATAAAAAACGCCGTTATCGGATAAAAGATAGCCCTCTGTTGTATGGGTGTGGAAAATAAGAACCAGCGGCTCGGTTTTATCATCAATTTCAGCTTCAAAGCCTTCTTTGAGCAGCTTTTCAAAATCGGGCTCCTGCTCGGTTGTGTTTCTCACGGCAATATTGCCGCTAACAAAGGTTGAAGCATCATTCACAAAAAATTTTTCCTTAACATTGCCGAATGCCTTTTCCTTTGAATAGGTTTCAAGATATTCCTTTTCAAAGTCCAGGATATCCTCGGGAGTAACATAATTATTTTTATTTTCGGGAACTTCCGGAGCAGGATCAGGCTTTTTGCCGGGCTCATCAGGTTTTTCGGCTTCAGCAGGAGCATTATAGATCTCTTCGTCCGAGCTCGGCGCCGCAAAGGCGTTTATAAACACCGATATGCTGTTTGCAGCGTTCGATGAAAAACACAGGGTTAAAATAACAAAAATGACCGCCGCCAATAATTCGGGCGAAAAAAACATTTTCCTACGCATTTTTTTATAACCTCAAATAAGCATTTTGTTTATATATATGCTTACATAAGAGCCAAAAGCTCCTGAGGCTCCATATTTTTTTGCAGAGCGCAGTTAATTGCCAGAGCCAAAAGCCTTGACGCGCTCTCAATAACCGTGTCGATGTCTCTTGGAGTTACCATCATATCGTAAAAGTCTCTGTATTTTTCCTCTCCGTTCGGAATGTCAAGCACGCCTCTTGCAAGGGACAACGCGTCCACAACGGTTGGCACTCCAACTGCAACAACGGGAACGCCTAAAGAGGACGAATTAAGCGCCTTTCTTGCGTTTTTAACGCCGCTGCCGGGCGAAATTCCCGAAGAAGCTATCTGAACGGTTCTGTTCAGCCTTTTAACGTCAGCCGCCGCAAGAGCGTCAACCGCAATTACCGCCGACGGCTTTATTTTTTGACATACGCACGAAATCACTTCTGCCGCCTCAACTCCGGTTTGACCGGTAACCCCCGGAGAAATAACGCTTACCTCCCTTAACGGCGGGAGAGAAAGGGCGTTTATTTCGGACTTATCTATATGCCTTGTTGCAAAAATCATATTCGCGCATTTAGGCCCTAAGGCGTCGGGGGTTATATTCGTATTGCCAAGCCCTGCAACAAGCACGCTCCCGCTTTCGGGAATAAGCTCACTGAGAGCCTTTATCAGAGCCGTAAGTCTACCGTCAATAAGCGATGAAACATCCGGGAAGCCGTCAATTTCGGCTGTATAATAAATTCCCTTTTCCTTTTCCAGAACCTTTGAAGCTTCATCGGTTTCAACCGTTATTTTGGTGAGGTAAGCGCCGTCATAGCTTTCCTTTTCAATCTTTACGCCGCTTAAATTGCTGTTTTTTATGCTTTCGTGCCGCTCTATTGCAAGGTCAGTTCTTAAGCTGTTCATATTTATCATTCCTTTTAATATTATTTTTTCTTAAAAAATAAAAATAATCCGAGAAAAATAAAAAAAACAGTTGCAATTACATAATTTTAGTGATATTATTAAACGGTATAAAACTGTGAAGGAGGTGTATACGATGCCCAACATTAAATCCGCAAAAAAACGCGTACTTGTTAACGCAACTAAAGCTGCCCGCAACAAATCCGCAAAGTCCGCCCTTAAAACCTCTATCAAAAAGGCGAACACAGCTTTAGACGAGAACGCTGAAGCCAAAGAAGCCGCTGTTAAGGCCGCAATCGCAAAAATTGACCGCGCTGCCGCCAAAGGACTTATTCACAAGAATAACGCCGCCCATAAAAAGAGCGCTCTTCAGGTAAAGCTCAACAAGTCTCAGAACGCATAAGCAGTTAAAATAATCGCAGCTCAACATTTTCGCGGGATTGCAGACACCGACTGACCCAACGGTGTTCCGCGCAAAAGAACGGATAAACGGACCGTGTTAAACCGTTTGTCCGCCATATTTTGAAAGGACGGTAATATATAATGAAAAAAGTTTTAACAATAATCGCTATCATCGCAGCTATTGCCGCTGCAATCGCAGGTATATGTTTAGTAGTTAAAAAGCTTGCCGCAAAGAAGCAGGAAACTTCCTCAAGCGAAGAGAACTATGTTTCCTGTTCCTGTGAAGAAGAATTTTCTTCAGAGACAATAGCTTAAAAGAAAATACTTCAAAAAACGGCAGCAATAAGCTGCCTTTTTTATTTAAAAAAGAAATAGCGCGTTCCCCTGCGGAAACGCGCTATTGATAATTTTATTCTTCAACCTTTGTTATGCCCGTTATAAAAGACAGAGCACTTACAACTTTTTTAACTATGCCTACAATGTATGCGATAGCTACAGCAGCGGACTGCAAAAATGGGGAAGCAACGAGATCAGGGAGTTCTTCAAACATAGTATTCACCTATTGGCGGCTGAGCCGCGTCACCTTTCTGCATATTATGTATTTGACTTTATTTTACCACAGTTAAACTGAAAAATCAAGAAATTTTTATTCCTCGGGTGTGTTTTCGGGGTTATTATCACTTGAAACGGGTTCGCTTGAAATGTTTTCACCGGTAGTTGATCCTTCAGGCTCTTCGTTTGAATCCTGAGCAGAGCTGCTCTCATCCGAAGGATCGTTTTCGCTCGGAATTTCGCTCGTCGTTTCGCTCGGAGATTCACTTTCGCTCTGCGATTGACTTTCGGAGGCGGGTTCGGTTGTTGAAGGAGCGGTAGTTGAGGGAGCTGTAGTTGAAGGGGCGGTGGTTGAGGGAGCTGTTGTTTGGGGAGGATAGGTTGTTGAAGGAACGGGAGAATAGGTCGGAGCGGCGGTGGTTGATTCGGAGGCTGATGTGCTCTCGTCGGTTGCAGGCTCTTCGGAGCTTGATTCTTCGCCCTCAGATGAGGAGTCGTCCTCGGACGACTCTTCGAGGTCGCTTGAGCTGTTGGGATCCTCAGTTGAATCGCTTGTGCTCTCGTCATTTTTTCCGAAATAAGTTTGAGAGATTATCTTAACGGCGAAAAATCCTATTGCAATAAGCAGCACGGCAAGAATGACCGATAGAATTATAACTCCGGCACGTTTTCCTCCGCTTACGCTTTTATCTTCCTCGTCCGGATCGATCTGATTATCTGAAATTTCGGGAGTTTGCGCCGAAACAGCCTCTAAAGAGGCGGTTTCCGCAGCGGCCTCAAATTGGGCGGTAAGATCCTCAGTTTGCGGGGAGGTAACGATCTCAGCGGAAGTGTCTTTTATTTTGAGAACTATAGCCGACACGGCATCGGTGCAGCCGAGCTTTGCTGCCTGAGATGATATAAGGGCGGATATCTTTTTAATGTCGCCCGCAGCGGTTTTGCAGATGGCGGCAACAACGGCTGAAGTTAAAGTTTCGGCAACATTCTGAGTTAAGAGAATAAATATATCTTCCTCTTTAACGTTATCAATGCGGGAAACGCAATAGCCCGATTTTCCGTCGTAAAGCTCAAATCTGTCGGCCATTACTTCGCTGAATTCATTTCCCGAATAGGAATATGCCCTGCTCTTTCCGCAGTTTCCTATATAAACACTTGATCCAAAGCCGGCAAAAACAGAAAAATCACAGTCGGAGGATTCATAGCCTGATTCTATCAGAACTTTTGAAAAAGCCTTAAAGAAATCTGCTATAAGCACTGAAGCGTTTTCCCCGTCAGCGCTGAAATTTTCAGCACAGGTCTTAAAGAGATCGGCTGCGCTCTCGGCAGTTCCCTTTGTTTTAGAGCTGGAGAGCACATAATAGGGCTTTTCCCTGCATATACCCGCGGCTCTTATCCCCTTTTCGGAATGAACCGTCTCGCGCGGCCAGAGCTTGCCTGCAGCGTTAACAGAATCGGTGTTATAATCAAGCAGTGCGCTTTTTTTTGTTATAACGGCAGCCTCAACTGACATAGGCATAATCATTTCCTCCTTAATAAACTTCCTTTATTTTTTTTATTATGCTCTCTCTAACGTCGGCGGCGAGATAGAGAGACCCGCAAACAACAAGAGCATCGTAATTTTCAAGAGCCTCAAAAGCGGAGTTTACAGCCTTTACAGGATCGCTTATATATTCCGCCGAAAATCCGCTTTCTGTGAGCATAGCGCAGAAAGTATCCGCTTTCATAGCGCGGGGATTTGAGGGAGATACGGCAATAATATGCGCAAAACAGCCCGAGAGATTACTTATTGCCTTTTTGCAGTCCTTATCGGCCATCATCCCCATAACGGCAAGAACCTTTTTATCAGGCAGATAATTTTTTATGTATTCGCCGAGAGCTGCAGTTGAGCCGTCGTTATGCGAGCCGTCAAGAATAATAAGAGGTGAAGAGCATAAAATCTCCGTTCTTGCGGGAATAAACGCGTTCTCTATCCCCTCTTTGATTTGCTTAACGGTTATATCTATCCCGCTCACTCCGATTACCTCTATAGCCTTGAGGGCAACGGCAAAATTCTGCCGCTGATGCTCTCCCGCAAAGGGCAGTTTTATTTCGGTATCTCTGTATTTAATAACGGTTCCGGTTATATCGGATGAAAGCGTTTCAAACAGGGTTTCCTTATCGGCTTCAAACAAAATGGAGTTTTTGTTTTCGGCGCTATCTCTTATAACTGCCAAGGCTTCCTCGGGCTGATCGGCAGGAGTTACAGTATAGCATTTGTTTTTTATTATACCGCATTTTTCGGCGGCTATCTCGCCGAGAGAGTTGCCTAAAATTCCGGTGTGATCCAGCGAGATTGACGTTATAACGCTAACCACCGGCTCGGTAATAATATTTGTTGCGTCAAATCTACCGCCAAGCCCCGTTTCAAGCACAACAACATCGCATTTTTCATCCGCAAAAAACTTAAACGCGGCGGCGGTTACAGCCTCAAATTCGGTTGGATAAATCCCCTCTTCGTTTAGCTTAGAAACTGCCTCTTTAACTGCCGAAGTTATTTTTATAAGCGTATTTTCGGGTATCATTTCGCCGTTGATCTGCATACGCTCTCTGAATTCGAGAACATAGGGCGAAACATAAAGTCCGGTTTTATGGCCTGCGGCTTTTAAAACGCTTGCTATTTCCGCGCAAACGCTTCCCTTTCCGTTTGTTCCGGCAATATGCACACATCTGAGTTTTTTTTCGGGTCTGCCGAGGACTTCGCAAAGAGCGTCGATTCTCCCGAGTCCGGGGTTTATTCCGAATCGCTCTAAAGAATGGTAAAAATCAACGGCATCGTTCAATGTTTTCATAGTTTTCCTTAACCGAGCTTTTCAATGCTCTCCTTAATTAACTGAGCTTTTTCAGTCAGCTTAACTTCATTTTCCTTTTGCTCGTTTATAACCTTTTCGGGAGCCTTTGCCAAAAATCCTTCATTACCGAGCTTTGATCTTATCTGAGAAAGCTTCTTTTCAACCTCTTCGAGCTCCTTTGAGAGTCTCTTTTTTTCTGCCTCAAAATCTATAAGCTCCGCCATCGGAATATAAATTTTTGCTCCGTCGGTAATAACGCATACGGTTTTTTCGGTGTTTATTTCGCTTTCATCCGCAATTTTAACGCCTGAAGCAGAGGCAAGGCGGACAAAATATTTTTCGCCCTCTCCGAAGAGATCTTTAAGCTCTGTGTCAATTTCAAGCTGAGCCTTTTTTGAGGGCGGAACGTTCATCTCTGCCCTGCGGTTTCTAACTGCCTTAACGGCAGCCATAATAAGCTCCATATCGGCGTTTTCTTTTGGGAAATTCAAGCTGTCGGTGAACTTAGGCCACTCGGATATCATAATAGATTCGCCCTCGTGGGGAAGCGACTGCCATATTTCTTCGGTTATAAACGGCATAAAGGGGTGAAGCAGCTTAAGAGTGTTTCCGAAAACGAAGGAGAGAACGGCTCTCGCGTTTTGCTTTTTAGCTTCATCATCCGAAGAAAGCCTGATTTTGCATATCTCAATATACCAGTCGCAAAGAACGTCCCAAATAAAGTCGTAGAGCTTCTGAACTGCAATACCGAGCTCATATTTATCAAGATTTTCGGTTACTTCTTTTATAAGAGTGTTGTAGTTAGTAAGTATCCACTTATCTTCAAGCTCTAAATGCTCGGGAATATAGGGAGTAAATTCGCTGTCGCCGAGATTCATAAGGATAAATCTTGCGGCGTTCCAGAGCTTGTTTGCGAAATTGCGCGACGCCTCCACCTTTTCATCGGAAAAGCGCATATCGTTTCCGGGGGAATTTCCCGTTGCAAGGGTAAATCTTAACGCGTCCGCGCCGTATTTATCAATTATCTCAAGGGGATCAATGCCGTTTCCGAGGGATTTTGACATTTTTCTGCCCAGAGCGTCCCTAACAAGTCCGTGGATAAGCACGGTGTCAAACGGAGCCTTTCCGGTATAGGCAAGTCCCGAGAATATCATACGGCTCACCCAGAAGCCGATTATATCATAGCCTGTAACAAGGGTGTTTGTTGGATAATAGTGCTTTAAATCCTCGGTTTCTTCCGGCCAGCCGAGAGTTGAAAACGGCCAGAGCGCTGAAGAGAACCAGGTGTCGAGAGTGTCGGGATCCTGCTCGAGGTTTGTTTTGCCGCACTTCGGGCAGCAGGAAGGCGCGTTCTTGGCAACAACTGTTTCGCCGCAGCCTTCGCAATACCACGCGGGAATGCGGTGTCCCCACCATAGCTGACGGGAAATACACCAATCGCGGGTGCCTTTCATCCAGTTGATATAGTTTTTGGTGAAGCGTTCGGGGATAAATTTTATTGTTCCCTGTTCAACAGCCTCAATTGCGGGGCCTGCAAGCGGCTCCATTTTAACGAACCACTGCTTTGAAACCATCGGCTCGATTTCGGTGTGGCATCTGTAACAAGTGCCAACCTGATGCTTTATAGGCTCAATATATTTTATATAGCCGCCTTCTTCAAGGTCGGCAAGAATTGCCTTTCTCGCTTCTTTGGTTGTAAGTCCGGCATATTTTCCGCAATCAAGAACCTCAGGCTCGCCCAGAGAGGCTCTGCCGCTGTTTATTATCTAATCGGCGGCTTTCTTTTCCTTCGCTCCGGTTAAGTGTCCGTCATAGGTCAAGGTTCTCACGATCGGAAGAGAGT
>JAFLUL010000043.1:0-15284 GCA_022508845.1 Oscillospiraceae bacterium
GTAACAACAGGCGAATTCTGGTCATATCCCTCAAGAGCGGCGGCGGTAACATTGAGAACGTTGCCGTAATCAACATAAGTGCCATCTGTAACGGTTTTAATTGTGCCGTCATTATAAGTAACAGTAATGGAAGTACCTTCGCCGACATTGATATTAACCTTTGCCTGCTTTTTAACAAGGTTTATATTTTTATAGCTTGTTATTGCCTGTTCGATTGCATTCGCACGAGCTTCAGCCTCAAGGCTTATATCGGCAGATTTATAATCGCAATAACTCGGGGAGCAAAGAGTTAATCTGCGCATAGCAAGCATAGCCTGCAAATAGGATTCCTCAGTATACATCCATTTGCTTTCCGCCATTGCACTATATTCAGAAGCTGCATTAGTAAGAACATCATAAACAGGTTTATAGTTCAAAATATAATAATTTGCTACAGATTCAATACTTCCCGTATTGGATGTCGAATTATATTTAGCTGAAATATCAAACTTTGGATTTATGACCGCCAAAAGATAAGTGTTTTCATTCATTCCTCCATTATATTGAAGCTTATTCCACCAAAAACGAGATGTGCCAGTGTTATCTTGAATAGGGCTCGCTGAACCACCGTTATAATACGAAAATGATTCATTTACATAGGAGCCATCATTTGTATGATTAGGCACCCACCATGTCCACTGATAATCTATACGACCCTTCCAATCCTGTACAAGAGTTAAATTTGAATCTGCACTTGCAATATAATTTATAACTCTATCCTTTTTTGAATCAACTTTTGTTTCAACTTCAATTGGTGCAGCAGGTTCATGTCCTGATACTCCATCATACACCATAATAGTGTTTTGAGAAGTAATAATCTTAAAATTTATTCCTGAAACACCATAAGAATTGCTGAGGTCTGTTCCTTTGTAATTAACTTGCCTAGATGAATATGCAAGATTATTATATCCTCCGACAGCTTCTTCATCGCAAAAATATCCTATTGCATTAAAAGTAGGTTTAGAAAAGTCGAAGAAGGGGGCATTTTCAGGGGCAGCATAGGGATTATCCGCTGGATTAAAAACTGCCATATCTGCCACAAGGCTACAAGCCTCGGCATCAGTCATAGAAGATCCATAAATACGGAAATCGGAAAGATATCCCTCGATCTTTGCATCATCAGTCCAACGAGAACAACCAATGTAATTTTTAGTGTATGTGGAAACTTCATCAAGGAAAGCACGAACATCATTGAGATTCTCGCCATCCACATAAACTGTTGTTTGTTGAATACCATCTATGTAGAATATGATTCCATCGTCCTTATCCACTTTGATAACGATATTATATTCTCTGCCGACAACAGGTACAACGTCCTGAGGGTATGCCTTAATGGTTTCAGTACCGGCTTCATTTACCCACTCAACGATTGGGAAATGACCACTGGAATTATGAGCGGTTGAACCGGAAATGAAGAAATGGCTTGCAACGCCGCTTCCATAGGCATTTTTACCTATCGAAAGAATATGACGGTGATTTCCGGTGAAATTAGGACGGTAGTTAAACGCAAATGTAACGCCCGTGTTTCTGTTAACACCGTCAAAAAGATTTCCATTCTCAGTATTTATTTGCAGAGCAACCTTGTCGAGATACGCCATCCTGAGATCATGGTTATATGAAATATCACCTTGTCCCCCATTCAGCCACTGCGAATCAAGCGTACTCCTGAGTGCGTTGTCATTCCAAAGCCCCCAGTAATCGTTCTTGTTGGCAAAAAACTGAGCCAAAAGCTTGGAGTTATCTACTGCCGCAAACGATACCGAGCCCAGCATACTGATCATACCGAGCAGCATCATAAGCGAAAGTAAGACAGATAATGGTTTTTTTAGAACTTTCATAAATTATTTCCTTTCTGTTTTATAATTGAACTGATTATAGCAAAACTCAAACAATTTTTGCAAGACAAAACTGTATTTTTACAGCAAAATTGTTGAAATGCCAAGTTTTACAGTTAATTTTTTGTTAACATTTTACAAATAACACTAAGAAAATCAAACCAAATACACCCGGTAGAGCGGCAAAATTCGGGGACCGGAATGCCAAAAAATTCTTGCACAGTTTTACCTATTATGGTATACTATAATAGTATAAATATTTAGGGAGAGGATTTAATGAAAAACTGCGCTGTTATTTTGGCCGGAGGAGAAGGAACGAGGATGCATTCTGAGAAGCCGAAGGTTATGGCAGAGCTGCTTTTTAAGCCGATGATAGACCACGTTTTTGACGCGGCCAAAAAGGCGGGTGTAAGCGATATATGCGTTGTTACCGGATATAAAGCAGAAATTCTTGAAGCGCACCTTGAGGGCAGAGCGCATACGGTCAGACAAACCGAGAGACTCGGCACGGGACACGCAGTTATGCAGGCTGCGGATTATATAAGGCAAAACGACTTTGAAAATATTTTGATACTGAACGGCGACGCTCCGTTTATAGACAGCGAAACTATAAGCGAAGCTCTCGTTTATCATACAAACAGAGGCTTTATTCAGACCGTTATCTCGGCGAAAATTGACGAGCCTTACGGCTACGGAAGAATAGTTCGGGACTTCAACGGAGATTTTTGCGCCATTGTTGAGGAAGCGAGCGCGGACAAGGAAACCAAGAAGATAAATGAGATAAATTCCGGCGCGATGTGGTTCAAAAAAGACGCGCTGTTATATCTCCTTTCAAAAATAAAAAACGACAATTCAAAGAAAGAATATTATCTTACCGACACCGTTAAAATAGCGGTGGACGAAAAAATGAGCGTTGGAGCGTATACCGCCAAAAACTCCGATGCGGTTCTCGGCGCGAACACAAGAGTGCAGTTAAACGGACTGAATGAACGTTTGAGACGCAAAATTCTTGAAGAAAAAATGCTTCAGGGCGTTTCGATACCGATAACCGACGGCGTTATCATAGACGGCTCGGCGGTTATCGGCAGCGACACGGTAATTTTGCCCGGAACGATAATAAAAGAGGGCTGCATTATAGGCAAAAACTGCATTATAGGGCCAAACACCGTTCTATACAAAACAAAGGTTGGAAACGGCAGCGCTCTTAATCAGGTGCAGGCGGAAGAGGCAAGCGTTGGAGACAACTGCAATCTTGGACCTTTTGTTCACCTCAGACCGAACACCAATATAAAGAACAGCGTTCACTGCGGCAATTTTGTTGAAGTTAAAAATTCAACCGTGGACTCTCACACATCGGTTTCACATCTCACATATGTTGGCGACAGCGACGTTGGCAAGGGAGTTAATTTCGGCTGCGGCGTTGTTACCGTGAACTTTAACGGCAAGGAGAAAAACCGCTGTACTATAGGCGACGATGCATTTATCGGCTGCAACACAAATCTTATTGCGCCGGTAAAAATAGGAGACCGCGCCTATACCGCCGCGGGGTCAACGATAACAGATGAAGTGCCGGACGATGCGCTGGCGATAGCCAGAAGCCGTCAGACGGTTAAAGAGGGCTGGGTTATAAAGAAAAAGCCTTATAGGGAGAAAAAGTATTGATTTTATGAGTTTTTTCAGAAAAAAAACGCAGGAAACAAATAAAGCGGCAGGAAAACCCGAGTTTATCATTGCAGGTCTCGGCAATCCCGGAAAGGAATATGAGTATTCAAGGCACAATACCGGGTTTTTGTGCCTTGATGTGCTATGCAACAAATATAAGATAAAAACCGACAGGTTAAAATATCAGGCGCTTGTTGCGCTTGCCGACATTGAGGGACATAATTGTCTTATTATGCGCCCGCAAACATTTATGAACAATTCGGGAATATCAATTAAGGCCGCCGCGGATTTTTATAAGATACCGCCCGAAAAGGTTATTATTATTTATGATGATATTTCACTGAACACGGGCGTTTTGCGGATCCGAAAAAAAGGCTCCGCAGGAGGGCATAACGGAATAAAGAGCATAATTTATCATCTGAATTCAGATGAATTTCCGAGACTTAAAATAGGCGTTGGAGCAAAGGCAGACCCCGACAGCGACTTAAAGGATCACGTTTTGGGAAAATTTTCAAAGACGGAGCTTGAAGCAATAAAAAGCACAAGTGAGAGAGCCGCGGGGGCTGTTTCACTTATTGTGCAGGGCAAAACAGATGAAGCTATGAACAGATATAACGGGTAAAATATGAGCGCATATTCATTTATTATTCAAAACGGGCCGGAATATAAGAGCATTGCCCATAACCTCAAAATGGGGCGTTTCCCTTTCGGACTTTTGGGACTTCCGCCCGCAACAAAAAATCTGCTTATACATACGCTGTGTGAGAACACCTCTCACGGCGCGTTGGTTGTTTTGCCCGATGAAGCGTCGGCAATAAAATGCCGTGACGATCTCTCGGCATTCGGAACCGAGGCGGTTTTTTATCCAGCAAGAGATTTTAACTTTCACTCGGCGGAGTCAAGTTCAAAGGAATATGAACAGCTCAGAATATTTGCGCTTTCAAAGGCGATCGAAAACGAAAAGACCGTTCTTGTTTGCTCGGCTGAAGCTTTAGTTCAGAGAACTGTTCCGCCGGAAATACTGAAGAACAAGATATTTACCCTCACAAGAGGACAGGAAATAAGCACCGAAAAGCTCAGGCAAAAACTTGTTGGAGCGGGTTATTCTTATTCAGATATGGTTGAGGGAGCGGGTCAGTTTGCCCTGAGAGGCGGCATACTCGACATTTTTCCAACAAACAGCGAACAGCCCCTGAGAATTGAATTCTGGGGCGATGAGATAGACTCCATAAGCTATTTTGACGTTATTTCTCAGAGACGGACGGACGAAATAAGCAGAATAAGTCTCACCCCCTGCACAGAGGTTCTTTTTAACAGCAACGAAGATTTTATATCAAAGCTCGAAGAACTGGCAAAAACCTTAAGGGGCAAAAATGCCGTCAAGGCAAAGGAAAACATAAATAAAGATATAGAACTGCTGAAAACCGACCTTAACATAGGAACGGCGGACAAATATCTGCCGCTTGCCTACGAAAAACGCGCAACAGTTCTCGACTATTTTGAAAACTCGCTTCTGCTGATAAATGAATCATTCGGCGTACGGGACAAAATAACCGCCGCTGAGAAGCTATTAAACGAAGAAATAAAAGAGATGTTTGCCGACGGAGTGCTCTGCCGCGGGCTTGACAACTACACTCTTGAATTTTCAAAGATAGCGGGAATTTACGAAAAGAGAAAAACAGTTTATATAGATAACTTCGCAAGAGGCTCCTTTGACACTCCTACAAAGGATCTTATAACATTCAGCATAAACCAGACCTCGCGCTGGGACGGCTCATATAAAATTCTTATAGAGGATCTCTCCCCTGCCATTAGAAACAAATACACAATTATTGTTTTTGCGGGAACCGAAAAGGGGGCCGAGGGGCTGCTGGAAGAATTTACCGAAGATGGAATAAGCGCGCTTATCTGCAAAGCAAAGCCGGGGCTGTTTCAGCCCGGGTATGTAAATATTGTTCCCGGGACAATATCAGCCGGCATAGACTACCCTGCCGGAAAGACCGTTATTGTTACCTACGGACGAGACGTCAGAAGCGCGAAAAGACGCGCATCCGTTCGCAAGAAAAAAGATCCGAACGCCTTTAATTCTCTTGAAGAGCTTCATAAGGGAGATTATGTTGTTCATTCAACCAGCGGCATAGGCATTTTTGACGGCATAGAGCAGGTGCAGATGGAGGGCGTAACCAAAGACTATATTAAAATACGCTACGCCAAAGGCGACATACTGTATGTTCCCGTTACAAAGCTCGAACTTGTTACAAAATATATCGGTCCTCACGAGGAGGACGGCGCGAGAACGGTTAAGATAAACCGCCTAGGCTCCGGAGAATGGGAAAAGACCAAGAGCCGCGTGAGAACGCAGGTTAAGGATATCGCCGAGAATCTGATAAAAATTTACGCCGAGCGTCAGGCGAGCGACGGCTATGCCTTTTCTCCTGATATAGATATGCAAAACGATTTTGAAAGGCGTTTTGAGTTTGATGAAACGGACGATCAGTTAAGATGCGTTGACGAAATAAAAACCGATATGGAAAAGCGCTGCCCTATGGACAGACTTTTATGCGGCGACGTTGGATTCGGAAAAACTGAGGTTGCGCTGAGAGCGGCGTTTAAGTGCATTTGCGACGGCAAGCAGGCTGCAATTCTTGTTCCGACAACTATACTCGCACTGCAGCACTACCGCACAGTTTTGCACCGCATGGAGGGCTTTCCCGTTGAAGTGGATATGCTCAGCCGCTTCAGGACTCCAAAACAGCAAAAGGACACTCTTAATAGGCTTAAGTCCGGCGCGGTCGATATTCTGGTTGGAACTCACCGCATCATTTCAAAGGACGTTCAGTTTAAGGATCTGGGACTTCTTATAATCGATGAAGAGCAGCGTTTCGGCGTTGCGCAAAAGGAAAAGCTTAAAGAAAAATTTCCCGGAGTTGACGTGCTTACCCTATCGGCAACTCCCATACCGAGAACTCTGAATTTTGCGATGATGGGGATAAGAGATCTTTCGGTTATTGAGGAAGCTCCGCTTGACAGATACCCTATACAGACCTACGTTATGGAGCACGATCCGCTTCTCATTGAGCAGGCCATCTCAAAGGAGATAAGGCGAGGCGGACAGGTTTATTATCTCCACAACCGCATTGACGATATTTCAGATACCGCCGGCTTGATAAAAGAGATGTTCCCGGATGTCAATATCGGCATAGCCCACGGCAGAATGAACGAGGAAGAGCTTTCAAACGTATGGAGGCAGCTGCTCGAAGGCGAAATTCAGGTATTGGTTTGCACAACAATAATTGAAACGGGCGTTGACGTGCCGAATGTTAACACTCTGATAATTGAGGACGCGGACAAAATGGGGCTTGCGCAGCTCCACCAGATAAGGGGACGGGTTGGCCGTTCCTCCCGCAGAGCCTACGCCTACTGCACATTTAAACAGGGCAAGGAGATAAGCGAAATAGCCGAAAAGAGGCTTACAACGATAAGAGAATTCACTCAGTTTGGCTCCGGATTTAAGATAGCGATGCGAGATCTTGAAATAAGAGGCGCGGGAAATATGCTCGGAGCGCAGCAGAGCGGACATATTGAGGCTGTTGGCTACGATCTTTATATTGAGCTTTTAAGTCAGGCTGTTGCCGCCCTCAAGCAGGGCGATGAGACTTTTGTTCCGAAAAAAGACTGCCTTGTTGATATTCATATAGACGCCCACATTCCCGAGAGTTATATTGAGAGCTACCCTCAGAGGATAGCTATATACAAAAGAATTGCGGACATACACAGCGAAGAGGACGCCATGGACGTTACCGACGAGCTTATTGACCGCTACGGAGAGCCTCCTGCCTCGGCTATGGGGCTAATAAAGGTTGCCCTGCTTAAAAATACCGCCGCCGACAACGGCATACACGAGATAACCCAGCGGGGAAACAACCTTATTCTGTTTACCTCCGCAATAGATAAAGAGGTGCTTAAAAAGCTCTCTGTTTTGCGTTCAAGAGTTACGGCGAACGCCTCAAACAGACCTTATTATTCCGTTAGGGTTTTATCGGGGCAAAATTCTCTTGGCGCGCTGGAGGACTGCATAAAAGCTCTCGCAGCAAAGGAGGAGGAGAAAAATGTATCTTCATAAACCTACATATGACCCGGACGAGCTGTTTTCGGCAAATTATCATATCCACACAAATCTGTCACGATGCGGCAAAAAGGAGATGGTGCTTGCCGATATAGTTCGTTCCGCAGAAAAAGCGGGGCTGAGGGAAATAGCCATAACCGACCATATTCATCCTTTTGAAACGCCGAAAATAAACAGGAATTTAAGGCGTCTTACCCCTCAGGTGCAGCAGATAGATTCAGATATAAAAATATATCTCGGTGCGGAGCTTTCGGCGCACGGAGAAAACAAATACACCCTGAAATATTCCGGGCAAAGGCTTGATTATCACCTTTATTCCCACAACCACTATCATATGCGCGGCTGGGAGCAGCCCCAAAACAGAACCCCTGAAGGCTACAAGGAACACTGCAAAAAGACGCTTTACAACATAATAAATTCCGGAAAAGCTGACTGCCTGGCGCATCCGTTTACAGATAAATATATTGTAAGAGAATTTGAGGATGAATATGCCTTTACTTACGGCTGCATAACTAATCTCTGGACTGATAACGAAATAGGCGATATTATGCAGGCCGCAAAGGAAAAAGAGGTTGCGTGGGAGATAAACACAAGCATCCTTATGCAGTATAAGGACTTTATGAAAAGGTATTTTCACATAGGAAAAGAGGTTGGAGTGTGCTTTAACCTCGGAACGGACGCACACACTCTTCAAAACATAGATCCCTCTCCCCTAAAAGAATTTTTTATTAAGGAGATCATGTGAGGTTAGCTTATGCCGCTTATAGATGAGGACGGGCTTTCAAGGCTGCTCAAAACAGAATTCAGCGAAAACAGGTTTTTGATTTTCGGCGACGACGGCTACCTGAAGGAGGTTTACTCCGACAGGCTTATTAAGGCTGTTATAAAGGATGATAACCTTAAATTCTTTAATTTTCACACCTATCAGGACGATGAAACTTCTATTGAGGATATTTTTGAGGATGCGGATAATTTGCCGGTTATGGCGAATAAAACCCTGCTCCTGATAAAAAACTATCCCCTGAATGAACTGAGCGAAAATGGACTTAAGGAATTTGAGGAAAAGCTGAAGGACGCGCCGGAAACAAGCGTGTTGGCGTTTTATTATTCCTCGCAGGATTTCACCTCAAACACGCGGGAATTCCCGAAATGGACGGCGGTTATAGAGCTGTTCAAACGGGTTGGCACAGCGGCGGAGCTATCGCACAGAAGCGGAAAAAAAATAGTAAATATGCTCATAAAGGGCGCTTCTTCCAGAAACACCTCTATTGGAGAAAAGGAGGCCGCCTATCTTATAGAAATCTGCGGAGAGGACACAGGAAATCTTCTCAATGAATTCAATAAGCTTTGCGCATACGCCGCAGGAGAGAAAATAACAAAAGAGATGATTGACGCCTGCGCCGTAAAGAGCGTTGAAGCGTCCGTGTTTGATATCAGTTCATCCATTTTCAGCGGCAATGCCGACAGGGCATTTCAGATAGTACTTGAGCTTTTGCGGCAAAAAACGCCAGTGCAGTCCATTATGGGGGCGCTGAACCAAAGCTACATGACTATTTACCGCTATAAAGCCGCGTCCAATGCTAATAAAAGCGTTTCGGACTTTGCCGACGCTTTCGGATATAAGGGAAACCAGAGCTTTGTTTTTAGCAAGATAGCCGCGTTTGCAAACAAAACCGATATGAATAAAATACGCCGCTCTCTTGACGTTTTAATTGAGGCGGACATAAAGAGCAAGAGCACTTCCCTTGACCCGTCAACATTGCTCACCGAGGTTATAGCAAAACTTTCGGCTATAAAATAACGGGGGAAAAATATGTTTTACACAAGCAGAGCCGTTATAGTTGAAGGAAAATACGATAAGATCCGCCTTTCATCATTTATTGACGCGCTGATAATAGAAACAGACGGCTTCGGCATTTTTTCAGATAAGGAAAAACGCGAGTTCATAAAAAAAACAGCCCGCGAAAAGGGGCTTATCGTAATAACCGATTCCGACGCCGCAGGCTTTAAGATACGAAACTATATATTGAATTTAGCAAAAAACGCGGATATAATAAATGTGTATATACCCGACGTTTTCGGAAAAGAAAAACGAAAAGCCGAATTTTCTAAAGAGGGGAAAATAGGCGTTGAGGGGATGAGCACCGCCGCTTTAGAGGAAGCTCTGAAAAAATCGGGATTTTTTGAGGAAAAGGAAAATTCTTCCGATTCTTCCCCGATAACAAATGCCGACCTTTTTGAAGCGGGCTTTACAGGCGGGGAAAACAGCGCTCAGAAAAGAAGAGATTTTCTTTCTTTTTTAGGGCTTCCATCCCGTCTTACTGGGCAAACGCTTATAAGAACGCTGAACTCATTTTTAACAAGGGATGAGTTTTTTGAAAAAATAAAGGAATTCTGCGGTGAAATAAAATGAAAAGAAAAAAGATAATTATAACAGCTGCCGCGCTGGCGATAATCATAGCCGTTTCGGCTGCTATCGGCATGGCAGCAAACCGCCAAAAGACAAGCAGGGGAAAATATTTCAGAGATATTGTTGACAGGGTGAGCTTTACTCTTGAAAACACCGAGTTTGAGCTTGTTAAAGACGAAACCGATGACTATGAAATAACTTTTTCATTTACTGCAAAAAAAACGGAGGCTGATTTTTACGCACTTATAAACAGCCTGGACATTGAGGGAATAAACTATAAAAACCTTGTTTTTGAAAACACCTCGGCTTCTCAGAACTACTCCCCCGAAAATATTCTCCTTCCCGCCGAAAACGGAGAGGCAAAAAGAATAAGCTGGGATATAAAAATGACGTTCTCAAATGCTATAAGCGAAAACACGGAATTCTTTTTCGTTGTTGACTATACCTCCGGAATAACTCCCGACACCGCAGACGAACACATTTTAAGAATACCGATGAAAATTATATTTTAAGCAAACAAAAAGCGTCGGCTAAACCGACGCTTTAGTTTTTGAATATGTTTTATTTCTTTTCAAGCAGTTCTTTTATTTCAAGAAGAACTGAAAGCTCGGTATCGGCGGCAGCCTCTTCTGCGGCCTCTTCTGCAGCCTCTTCCTCTTCTTTATTCTTCTTCATCAAGTCCTCAGCCTTTTTCTTTGCAGTCATTAAAACTCTGAGAACAATGAATATGCAAAAAGCTATGATAATGAAATCAATTATTGACTGGATAAAGGCGCCGTAGTTCAGAACGACCGCCTCGCGGATGACCTCTTCGCCCTCCATAACGGCCTCTCTGAGAGTTACTCCTAATCCTTCAAGCGTTGCGCCGGAGGTGAGAAGGGTGATAAGCGGGCTTATAACGGAATCAACAAGCGAGGTTATAATTTTGCTGAAGGCAGAACCTATAACTATGCCTATTGCCATATCAAGAATATTGCCTTTAAGAGCAAATTCTTTGAAATCGGAAAAAAACTTTTTCATTTGAACATCTCCACTATTTTTTTCTTGATTTTAACCTAAACTTCAGTTTTTGTCAATAATATGTGAAAAATAAACATTTATATCAAATAAAAAAAGATAAAAACAGGTTTTTCATCTTGAAAAGATTTAAAACTTTTGATAAAATAGAATATATACAACTTTCGGAGTTATAAAGAATGAACAAAAAAAAATTTACGGCGATATTGCTTTTTGCCGTTATGATTATTGGAATATCCGCCTGCTCAAAACACCCGGCGGACAACGGCTCAACCGAACCGTCAAATGAAGTGACCGACAGCTATAATGAAATTTCAACCTTACCTGCGCCAAATGAGGAAGCAACGCTTGCTCCATTGGAATTCAACATAAATGAAGCGCAGATATTGGGCGAATTTGAAACCGAAATATACGGAACACTGAAAGTGTTCTTTCAGCAGGACCGACTCTTTTTGCTGGATTCATATGAAACAAAGCGTTTTGAGCTGTATGCCTTCAGCTATTTGCCGAACTATGAGGACTCACCCATAGAGCTTATAGGCGAGGACGTTAATTTTGACGGGTATACCGACTTTTATCTTCTCTATTCAAAGGGCAATCTCAACACTTACTACTGCTTTTGGATATGGAATATGCAGGAGCGAACTTATGAATACTATCTTCCGCTTTCGAGCGTTCCGTCCCCTGTTTTCAACGCTGAAACAAAGCGGGTAATTTCGCTGGATCAGGTATCATTAGATAAGGCAATCGAAACCGAATATGAATGGAACAACGAAGATTTAGTGCCTGTTGCCACTTCAGAAAAAAGGCTCGAAATCGTTGATTCGTCAGACACAGGCGGAATTGAAGAACCGGATTCCTCCGTAACAATATTCGACGGAATTCTGCTTTCAACCGTCATTATGAAAGAAAACTCATCCTCAAACTGCAAATGGACTTGCCAGATTGAAGATGAGAGAATAGTAAGGCTTTCAGCAAACACACTTGACAGATTTTCGGATGCGAGAACATTCTTATTCAGAGGAATAAGCCCCGGAACAACCACCGTTGTTTTGCGTTACGCCGAAGAACAAAACGAATCATACATAGCGCAGCGCATACTCAACATAACCGTTAACAGCAACTATACTATGAGCATCGTTGTTGTGGAATAACAGGAAATTATCCGTTCAGACTGAGCCATTCGTTTTCAAGCTCCGTTTCCTCGTTTTGAATCTGCTCAAGCTGTTTAGTAAGCTCCAATATTTTTTCGTAATCGCTCGCCGTTTCGGGGGAAGAAAGTTTCTCCGAGACGGCGTTTTTTTCATTTTCTATTTCTTCGAGCCTTGTTTCAATTTTATTTATTTTTGAAAGCCGCATTCGCTCGTTTCGCTGAGCCTCTTTTTTCAGCAAATAAGCGTTAGGCTTTTTTTTCGTTTCGCTTATTTCATTCTCGCTCTTTTGCTCTTTCAGCATATTTATATAATCGTCATAATTGCCCTGGGTTTGAGTTATTTCATTCCCGCTGAAGCTGAGGATGCGGCTTGCGAGCTTATTAACAAAATAACGGTCGTGGGAAACGCACAGCAGAGTTCCTTCATAGTTTTGGAGGGCCTCTTCGAGCACCTCGCGCGAGGAAGCGTCAAGATGGTTGTTAGGCTCGTCCATAATAAGAAAATTCGGTTTTGAGAGAATAAGCTTAAGAAGAGCAACTCGCGCCCTCTCTCCGCCCGAGAGCGAGAGCATATTTTTTTCTATTTCATCGTTTCTGAAGTTAAAAGCGCCCAAAAGACTTCTTATCTCGGGAACTGTAAGCCCAGGAAAAGAATCGTATATCTCATATAAAATGCTCTTGTCGCTCATTAAAGAGGCCTGCGTTTGCTCAAAGTATCCGGTTTTAACATTGTGTCCGAAGCGGGAAAAACCCGAGTCTTTAGGAATTTTATTCATTATAAGCCCGAGAAGAGTTGATTTTCCACAGCCGTTTTGCCCGAGAAGAAAAACCTTTTCTCCCCGCATTATTTTTATATCAACGCCGCAAAACAAATCCTTTTCGCCGTAGCTCTTTGAAAGCCCTTCGCAAACAAGAACCTCATCCCCCGCGCGAACAACATCGCCGAAACGTATTTTTACCTCCTTTTCTCTGGGAGGAAGCTCGGGAAGAGTTTCTCTTATGCGCTCTATCTGCTTTTGTTTGCTGGCTATGGTTATATAGTTTCGCTCCTGATTAAACTGTTTTTGCTGCTCTATAATTTTTTCTATGCGTTTAATTTCGAGCATCCCTTTTTCGTATTCACGCCGGTCGGTTTCAAGGCGCAGAGCCTTGTTCTTGCTGTAAACCGAATAGGAGCCCTTGCCAACATAAAGCTTTTTTGCGGATATTTCCATTGTTTTTGAGGTAACTTTATCAAGGAAATACCTGTCGTGAGAGATAACAATAAGAGAGCCTGCAAATTTACCCAGAAAATCCTCAAGCCATTCGCAGCTAAGAATATCAAGATGATTTGTAGGCTCGTCAAGAAGCATAAGCTCAGGCTCGCTCAAAAGGAGCTTTGCAAGACTCAGCTTTGTTCTCTGGCCGCCCGAGAGAGCGGCAACGCTTAAGTTTTCCTCATCCTTTGAAAAGCCCAATCCGGACAGAGCGGAATGGGCGCGTGAAATATATGTAAGACCACCCTTAGAAACATATTCCTCATTGAGGGCGTTTTGCATTTCAAGATATTCGGGCACCTTTCCCGAGGTAAGCTCCACCTTTCGGTGGATATCCTCAAGAGAGTTTTCCAGCTTTTTAAGTTCATCAAAAACGGTTAGCAGTTCATCGAAAACAGTTTTATCGCTCCCGGAGCAGGCGTGCTGTTCAACATAGCCGAGCCTTAACTGTGCCGTTTTAAAAATTTTTCCGTCCGTTGGCTCAAGAAATCCGTTTATAAGCTTAAACAAGGTTGTTTTTCCCGAGCCGTTCGAGCCTATAAGACCTATTTTTTCGCCCTTTTCAACGCTGAAGGACGCATCCGAAAAAACGCTTTTTTCGGCAAAAGCCATAGACACATTCTGAAAGTTAAGTATAGACATCTTTTATTTTATGTTCTCGTTTCCAAAACCGAGAGGTTCCCTTCAAGAATAAATTTGCCCTTCCCCGCCGGCACAAAAAAGCTGTTGCCTTTTTTAACACTGAATCTCTGTTTGCCGGAAGAAAGTCTTCCTTCGCCGTCTAATATAAGAATCGAAACAAAAGAGGAGCTGTCCGCACTTCCGTTATAAGAGCTGTTAATTTTCACCTCGGTCATTGAAAAATACTCGCATCCGGTGAGATATGTGCGCTCTGCACCGTTCGGTAAAACCTCTGTCTTTCCCTTGGGTGAAAAATCGCAGGCGGCAACAGACAGATTTGCAACATCAGTTGCCTTTTTTATGTGCAGCTCTCTGGGCTTTCCGTTTTTATCGCGGCGGTCGTAGTCATAGACTCTATAAGTTGTGTTTGAGTTTTGCTGCACCTCCGCCAAAAAAATACCCTTTCCTATAGCGTGAAGCATTCCTGACGGAATAAAAACTACGTCGCCCTTTTTAACTTTAACATAATTGAGAATTTCTTCAACCGTGTTATTTTCTATGCTGTCTGAAAATTCCTCTTTTAAAACTTCTCTTTTAACTCCGTAAACAAGCTGAGCATCTTCTTCGGCGTCCAAAATAAGCCACGCCTCTGTTTTTCCATTTTCGTTTTCAACTCTTCTTGCATATTCATCCGCAGGGTGAACCTGAATGGAGAGCTTATCTTTAGCATCGATAAACTTAATAAGAATCGGGAAATCGCTCCTTTCGGCGTTGTTTGTTCCCAAAACCTCTTTACCCTCGGCATTGAGCGCCTCTTCGAGGGTCTTGCCTTTATATTTTCCGTTTGTCACCTTGCAAGGACCGTCTTTATGGCAGGAGAGCATCCAGCCCTCAGCAGAATTCTTTTTATGCGTTTTAAGGCCGTATTCTTCAACAAGCCTTCTGCCGCCCCATATTGCCTTGTTTACGGCAGGCTTTAGCTTTAGGATCTCCATATTTTTCCCTCCGTTTTCTTATTCTGATATTATACCACAATTTTGGATTTTGTAAAGCAAAATCTCGGCATAGCCGAAAACGCGCTGAGCGCGTTTCAAAATTGATGGTTCATCGTTCTCGGTGTGAAAACATCGTTTTCACATCCCGTGCCTCGCACGGACGGCAAGCA
>JAFLUL010000043.1:15384-19185 GCA_022508845.1 Oscillospiraceae bacterium
TTCTCGGTGTGAAAACATCGTTTTCACATCCCGTGCCTCGCACGGACGGCAAGCAGGCTTGCCGATAGCCGATGGCAAATATTTACAGTCAATTATCCGAATGCGCACTTTCGGTAAAAAGCTGCGCAAGTATCGGATTTTTGCAGCCGCCGCAATTTTTACACTCATTAAAATGCATACAGCATAACGCAGAAGTGCCGTTATGAAACACAGTTTCCTCAAAAACGATATTTTTCCCCAAAACCCAGCAATATTGCTCGTATGCTCTTGAATGCTTTCTCATTTTTCTCTTTCCTCCCGAAAAACTTATGTTATATTATTATGGTTTACTGAAAGAAAAAAATAATATCAAAGGCGAAATTGCAAAAATTCGGCATAATAAACATAGAGACGAACATATATTTAAGTAATAAATACAAAGGAAAACCGAAAAAATGAAAAATGCTTTACTGATACTTTTTTCCGTTTTTGGAGCAATAATTCTGTTTTACGCGGCAAAAAAGCTCAAATTCCGATATGTTCTGCTGTCGGCTCTGTCGGGACTTGCGGCTCTGTTTGCCGCGGATTTTGTTTGTTCATTTTTTGATATGAACCTGCCGATAAACGCGTTTTCGGTGTCCGTAAGCGCGATAGGAGGAATTCCCGGGGTTATTCTCCTTAACATTTTGAACGTGCTTTTAGCCTGACTGCGTTCATAGGATAAGCTCAAAACCGCATAGATATAGATATAAACTAAAAAGAAAGGTTTTGAAGCTATGACTATATTAAAACGGGGCGACACGGGATCGCTTGTTGAGCTTATGCAGCTCGCTCTTATGCGCTCGGGATATTTATCCGAAGAGCCTGACGGTATTTTCGGCCCGAGAACAGAGAGCGCGCTGCTTTTATTTCAAAGAAATTTCGGTTTGCCTCAAACCGGAGTAACGAACATCGAAACAAACGAAATGCTGAGCAGATTTATTAAGGGATATTTCATCCGAACGGTTCGCCGCGGAGACACATTATGGTCGCTTGCGGCGGCATACGGAACAACTCTCACCGCCATAACCGCGGCAAATCCGGGAGTTCAACCGAACGACCTTCAGATAGGTCAAAAGATAACCGTGCCGTTTGGCTTTGAAATAACGCCCGACAACATAGCTTACTCATTTGACGCAGTATCGCTCATTATTGAAGGACTTAAAGCCCGTTATCCGTTTATTGATGTGCTGCGTGTTGGGAGCAGCGCTATGGGCAGAGAGATAACGGCTTTCACCATAGGCGAAGGAAAAAACGAGCTTTTCATAAACGCGGGATTTCACGCAAACGAATGGCTCAATATTCCGTTGGTTCTCACCTTTGCGGAGGAGTATCTCTACGCCTTTATAACCGGTGACACCGTTAGCGGGGAAAACGCTCGAAGCCTTTTTGAAAACACAAAGCTTATAATAGTTCCGCTTGTAAATCCCGACGGACTTGACCTTGTTACAGGGGCAATAAAAAGCGGCGAGTCTTTCAACTACGCCGTTAAAATATCAAATGATTATCCGTCTATCCCCTTCCCTTCGGGCTGGAAAGCCAATATTGAAGGAATAGATCTTAATTTACAGTACCCCGCGAACTGGGAAAAGGCCAGGGATATAAAATTTGCCCAAGGATTTATCTCGCCCGCGCCGAGGGATTATGTTGGAAATGCGCCGTTGAGTGCGCCGGAAGCAAGAGCAATATATGATTTTACTAATCAGAATGATTTTAAGATGATAATAGCATACCACTCGCAGGGGAATATAATATATTGGAAATATCTTGATTATCTTCCGCCGGAGAGCCTGAGGATAGGGGAAATATTGAGTAAGGCAAGCGGTTATTCTTTGGAAACAACACCGGAAGCATCCTCATATGCCGGATATAAAGATTGGTTTATCGGGCAGTTTAACCGCCCGGGATATACGGTTGAAACCGGAATCGGAGTAAATCCGCTGCCGATAAGTCAGTTTCAGAGCATATACGCCGCTAATAAACCTCTTATTGCGGCGGCGCTCAGAGAAACGGCACGGCTTTAACCGCTTCCCTATGCAAGTTTATAATTTGCGGCGAATTTTTCTTCCCAGTTTTTTTCAATTCCCGCACGCCAGTTAAGTGCGGCAGATTTGAGCTTTTCAGCAAGCTGAGGCATTTTTTCGGACAGATCAAATTTTTCACCGGGGTCGTTTATCAGGTCTGAGAGAAAAACATCGGCTCTCTTTTCTTCATTTTCAACCAGTCTTCCGTTTATTACAAGCTTATATCTGCCGTATCTTACGGCGGTTTGATCCTCCATCTCCCAAAAGATGTATTCATGGAGTTGTTCTTCTTCACCTTTAAGTTCCGATAAAATACTTATACCGTCAAGCTCAAATTTTGCGGGGTCCCCGCCGCAGGCTTCAATCAGGGTTGGGAAAATGTCGGTTGAAATATGAGCGTTTTCACAAACGCTCTTTTTTATTTTATCTCCCCAATAAAAAATCGCCGGAATTCGTATTCCGCCTTCAAAAAGGCTGAATTTATGTCCGGTAAAAATTCCGCTCGTTCCGCCGTAGTAGGGGTCTTCGGTTCCATCAAGCCAGTTTCTGCTCTCGCGGGAGGGACCGTTGTCGCTCTGAAAATAAATTATGGTGTTATCAAAGATCCCGTTCTTTTTCAGTTCGGAAATAATTTCTCCGATCCCATCGTCAACCGCGCTTATCATCGCCGCCATAATGCGCCTGTCCCAAGGCAGATCTTTATACCGCTCGATATATTTTTCAGGCGCGTGCATAGGATAGTGCGGCGCGTTATACGCCAAATATAAAAAGAACGGCTCATCTTTATGGCGGTTAATAAACCGGACGCCTTTTTTAGTTATGAGTTCGGTGAGATACTCTCCGTTTGCATAGACCTCGTTTTCGTTTTCCCAAAGATCATGGGTGGGGTTTGAACCGCCGTCCGCCATACCGTAGTAAAAAATATGAGAATAATAGTCAAGACAGCCGGCAAGAAACCCCGAAAACTCGTCAAAACCGTTTTGGTTAGGGCGGCATTCATCCTTAAGTCCAAGATGCCATTTGCCCGATATTCCGGTTTTATATCCCAACTCTTTTAATGCGGAGGCTATCGTTGGAACGGCCGGAGTTAAACCGCTTGCTCTTCTATGCCCGGCTAAAATGGCTCTTACCCCGGCATTTCCGGGGTATCTGCCCGTTAGCAGCGCCGCCCTTGAAGGAGAGCATACAGGCGACGCCGAATACATAGAGGTAAAGCGCACCCCGCCTTCGGCAAGAGAATCGATATTCGGCGTTTTTATATAATCCGAACCCATACATCCCAGATCGCCGTAGCCCTGATCATCGGTCATTATTATTATAACATTCGGTTTTTCCATAAATATATCACCGAAAAAATATTAACACACACATAAAAAAGTGTCAACGCAAAAAATGTCTCTCGCGTACTTGACATAAATTGTGAATTATGTTAATTTTATTTATATATAAACTTTTTCAGAGTAAAAACGAGCACAAACGGAGGATTATATATTATGCGCTATGATTTTAAAACTGCCGAAAAAAAATGGCAGGACAAATGGGAAAAGGAAGGAGTTTTTAAGGCAGTAGACGGTTCGGACAAGCCTAAATTTTATGCTCTTGTTGAATTTCCGTATCCCAGCGGAGCCGGAATGCACGTTGGACACATAAAGGCATATTCCGGACTTGAGGTTGTTTCCCGCAAAAGAAGGATGCAGGGCAATAACGTTTTGATCCCCATAGGCTTTGACGCTTACTGTCTGCCAACCGAAAACTACTC
>JAFLUL010000044.1 GCA_022508845.1 Oscillospiraceae bacterium
TCCATTTTGCCTTCACCGGGAAGCCAGTGCCTTTCATTTGTGAAGTCATAGTCGGAAATATGGGTCGTAATAATTCTATCACCGACAGCCTCCAGAAATTCTTTATGGCTTTCGCGCAGCAGATGGTTTGAATCAAAGCATACCATAAGCGCTTCATCTGCCTCCAGCAATCTGAGGATATCTCCGCTGTCACGTCCGATACAGCTACGCGGCAGATTTTCAACTGCGATAACCGCTCCGTTTTCAGCTGCCGTTTGCGACAAAAGCCTTAAACTCTCCATAGCTGTTAAAAGCCGTTTTTCGCGTTCGGAATCCTCAATCGGTTCGCCGCTGGGATGAACAACGAATTTTCTTATACCGTAAAACGCGCCTTTTTTTATCATCTCGCAGAGATATGGAACCGTTTTGCGGCTCAGCCTCGGAGATGAAATGTCGATCTCATCAAACGGCATAAACGGCAGATGAAATGACCACATTTCAACGCCGTATTCTTTTGAGAGCCTTTCGGCATACGCAAAATCAAAAGCATCTGCATCCTCCTTGGAAAGAGATATTTCAATCGCGTCTATCCCCGCTTTTTTATATTGGCTCAGCAGCTCTGAAGTAAATGGCTTTCCGCAGCTCGATAAACCTATCCGAAACATATTTTCCCCCTATTAAGAACCGGAGGACGGCTTTATTAAAACCGTCCCCATACTTTTTTTATTTATTTTTTAGCTTCCCAGCCCTCAAAGATATCGTCAAAATGATAAACATTGTGTTCATCTTTGGAGTGGTTAGTGTACCATACCTGAGCAAAGAAGGGATTGGTTTTGGCTATCTCGTCATAATTCCAGGTCTTTTCGGGAAGATAGCACTCGGGGCACCAATGTCCGCCAAGAAGGATAAGGTTGGGGCTTGCCTCAAACTCCGCGCCGCAGCAGCCGCACTTCCATTTGAGCTTGGTTACAAGATCGCCCTTCTTCATCTTTTTGCTGAGGCATTCGCCGCCTCTGAATGCGGCAGCCTCTTTCATATCCTCTATATCAAGCTCTGCTTTGGGTTTATCCTCGTTATAACCGTGGGAAAGCTTATATTTATCGGCAGCTTCGTTGCTCTTATCGGGGCTTTCAAGGCGGAAATCCTCCCATTTTGACGGAAGCTTCAGATAGTCGGCATAGGAGCCGTAATAAGCGGACATTCTAACGGGATCCTGAGTTTTAACCCAGTCAAGAGTTCCCCACTTGGGTGTTTGAGCAATCTTCTTCATAAAGGGCTTGGCAGCGATACCGATGGGCTTTTTGAAGGGAAGATACTTGGGAAGTCTGTAATAGAATTCAACCTGCTTGGCAAGATTATCAAAATAATCTTTAACGGGAAGGTTTGCTCTGAAGTGAAGATACTCTTCAAGAACATCGCCGTCGGCATAATACTGGCCGTGGAAATTCTTTATTGTAAACCAGTTGGGATCAAAAAGATTCTTGGAAGTACCGAGACCAATGCAACCTAAAAGCAGCTCTTCAAACTCAAAGTTTGTTAAGCGGTATTCTTTACCGGAGCCGATATTATAGAAACGTCTGAAAAATTCCTCAGGAAGATCCTCGGTTACGAAGTTGCTCATAAGTCTGCCGGAATCCTCAACGGTGCACCATTCAAGCATACCGTTAAGCGGAACGTGGAACATAATCGGCTCCATATTATGGAGTATTCCGGGATAAAGAATGCCTGACTGACGCATAACTACCCAGTGTTTAATTCCGCTTTCAACGAAAACTCTCTCCGCCATTACCTTTGAAATGGCATAGTGGTCATAAACGGAAACCTTAATAGGATCTCCGCAGCGGCCCCAATGGATGGGAGTGTTTCTGTCGCCGGTTTCGGCAACGGAGCCTATGTAGCATACCTTGATATCGTCCGCATTGGGCTGAGCGAGAACTGCCTTAACTATATTTTCGGCCGCACCGACATTTACTTTTCTTGTGCTATACGGCTTATAGTCCGCCTGAGGGGATACCATTCCGCCGATATGCAGAACATAATCCGCGCCGGTGATGCCCTTGAGGATAGCATCGTAATCAAGGAAATCGCCCCAGATTATCTCAACGTTTTTATCGCCCATATAAGGCTTTAACATATCCTTGTTTTTCTCGCTGGGACGGGCAAGGAAGTTTATTTTAACGTCTTTGTGTTTATAAAGCTCCTGAAAAGAAGCCCAACCCATATTTCCGGTTCCGCCGGTGAGGAATACTGTTTTCATACCGCATCATCCTTTATATTTCAAAATTATTTATATTATAGTATAAAAAAAAGGATTTGTCTATAGATTAACAAAAAATGAACAAATCCTTTAAAATTATTTTACAAATTAGGAATTATATTGATATTTCCATAGCCGTGTCATAAAGAGAGGTGTCTATGCTTTTTGACATATTGAGGGCTTCAAATATATCGTAGTCAACAATTGCCTCTTTCTGCATTGCAACAACACGGTTCCCTATACCGTTAAGAAGAAGATGAGCGGCATAAGAGCCCATCTGACTGGCAACCACCCTATCCTTGCACGAGGGCGAGCCGCCTCTCTGAACGTGTCCGAGAATGGAAGCGCGCGATTCAACTCCGAGCTTGTGTTCTATGTATTTTGCAAGCGCGCCGACGCCGTTTATGCCCTGGTCAACAAGCTGATCGTTTACACCCTCGGCAACAACGATGATAAAATGCTCCTTGCCTGTTTTCTGAGTTCTTCTCATTCTGTCGATTATATCTCTTTCAATGTTAAATTCGATTTCGGGAATGAGAATGGATGTTGCGCCAACCGCGATACCGGCGTTAAGAGCAAGGTATCCCGCACGTCTGCCCATAACCTCAACTATAAAGCAGCGGTCGTGGGATTCGGTTGTGTCTCTGATGCGGTCAACCATATCCATAATAGTGTTAAGGCAGGTATCATAGCCTATGGTATAGTCACAGCAGGCGATATCGTTGTCTATCGTGCCGGGAACGCCAACGCAGTTTATTCCGCGAAGGCTCAAATCTCTTGCGCCTCTGAAGGATCCGTCGCCGCCTATAACAACAATACCCTCTATTCCCGCGTCATGGCAAACGTCAATAGCTCTCTGCATACCCTCCTCGGTGCAGAATTCCTTGCTTCTTGCGCTGTAAAGCATAGTTCCGCCGCGGTGAATTATATCCGATACGCTTCTGAGATTCATCTCAAACATATCGCCCTTCATAAGACCGGCATATCCCCTGCGTATACCGAGAACTCTTGCGCCGTTTTCGCATCCTGTTCTGACAACCGCTCTTATAGCGGCGTTCATTCCGGGCGCGTCGCCTCCGCTGGTTAAAACTGCTATCGTTTTCATTACTGTCCTCCAGATTTACAAAAAAATGTATTTTTCTTATTTTATATGTTTAATTCGATAAAGTCAATATCTTTTTTATTCTCTGACAACAACATTCTCTGCGCCGAGAAGTTTTTTAAGCCCTTTAATGAGCGCGGGATCGTTTGAAGAGTAAATACCGCTGCCGTAGTCACGCTGGCTGTTGTCGGCATAAAACAGCACAAGCGGAACGGAGCCGCTGAATATACTGCACATTTTTTTTGCCCTTTCGCATTCAATGCTTGAGCTTGAAGGCACACGAAGAAAGATTCCGCTGCGGCCTTTTTTCTGCGTTTTTTCTGAAGCTGGAGGCGGAGTTTCGGGATCCTTCGGCTGAGGCTCTGTCCGTGCGGCATTCCGAACCGCAGGCTTTTCTTCCGCATCGTAAGGATAGTGAACATCCGGTTCCGGATAATCGGCGGACGCTCTCTTTTTGAGAACATAATCTCTTTCGGGAAGCTTATAGTCCTTGAGAACCAGCGCTTCGTCGGAAATCTCCCTTTCGGGAATGACCTCCTCGCAGAGAAGCTTGGGAACCTCGTCGTCCTTTAATGAAACCTTTCCTGTTAAAAGAACAATCTCGTCCTCAAGCATATATTGGCCGTATTTATCATAGGACTTGGGAAAAACAAGGCATTCGATTGAGCCGTAAACATCCTCTATAGTTAAAAACGCCATGGTGGTGTTGTTTTTGGTGATTTTTTTTCTCACCGTTGAGAGTATACAAAGAATTCTGACCCGGTCGCCGTCGTGATAAGGGGTGTCGGGTTCAATTAAGGATGAATCGAGAATATCGCTTGTTTTAGCGCAGTTTAAAAGCTTGCTTGATTCAATATGCTCCGCCATCGGATGGCCGGACATATATATTCCGGTTGTTTCCTTTTCGCCCTGAAGAAGCTCTTTTTTAGGCATTTCGGGTACATCGGGAGCTTTTATTTCAATTGCGGAGGCAAGGGCTGAGCCCATATCAAAAAAGCCTATCTGCCCTTCGATTTTGTTCTTTTTTTCGCTGTCGAGCTGGCCTAAAATATCCTCTATCATTTCGAGCATCTGCCGGCGGTTTAGTCCGAAGCAGTCAAGAGCGCCGCTCTTTATCATATTTTCAAGCGCGCGGCGGTTGAAATCCTTGCCGTAGCAGCGTTTGCAGAAGGAATAATAGCTTTCAAACAGTCCGTTTTCCTCTCGCTCTTCAAGGATGGATTTTATAACTCCGCTCCCGAGATTTTTTATAGCCAGAAGTCCGAAGCGTATATTATCGCCAACAACAGTAAAGGTTTCCATTGATTCGTTTACGCTGGGCGGCAGAACCTTAAAGCCGAGACCCGTTTGACACTCGTTTATATAGCCAACCACCTTATCGGTGTTATCAAGCACGCTTGTAAGCATTGCGGCCATAAACTCCTGAGGATAATAGCACCTGAGCCACGCCGTTTGATAGGTAACAAGGGCGTAGGCGGCGGAGTGGGATTTATTAAATGCATATGAAGCGAAAGACGCCATATCGTCAAAAATAGCGTTTGCAGCTTCTTCGCTTATTCCTCTTTTCAGGCAGCCGTCACACTTTGAGCCGCCGTCGTTTCCATCGGAGCCGTAAAGAAAGTATTTTCTTTGCTGCGCCAGAACATCAGCCTGTTTTTTTGCAACGGCTCGTCTAACCATATCTGCGGCGCCGAGAGAATATCCCGCCAGATCGCGGAAAATCTGCATAACCTGCTCCTGATACACTATTGTGCCGTAAGTAACGTCAAGGATATGTTTAAGCTCTGGGGTGTGGTACTTTATATCGTCGGGGTGCTTGCGGTTTTCAAGATAAGCCGGAATAAAGTCCATAGGTCCGGGACGGTAAAGCGCGATAACTGCGATGATATCTTCAAGGTTTCTCGGCTGCATATTTATCATAAGCGATCTGATGCCGCCGCTTTCACACTGGAAAACCCCGAATGTTCCTCCGGCAGCAAGCATCGAATAAACCTTTTGATCGTCAACGTCAATTTGCATTATATCAAAGGAGGGATCTTTTTTATGTATCATATTGACCGCATCGGCAATAACGGTTAATGTGCGAAGCCCCAAAAAGTCCATTTTAAGAAGACCGAGCTTTTCAACCCAGCCCTTATAATACTGAGTTACAACCGAATTCCCGCTCTTAAACAGCGGAACATATTCATCAACGGGCTTATCGCAGATAACAACACCGGCGGCGTGCATACCGGTGTTTCGCGGCATTCCCTCAATTTTTATGGAGGTATCAACAACGCGCTTAACAAGCGGATCGCTGTCATACATTTTTTTGAGATCAGCGCTTGATTCAAGAGCCTTTTGAATTGTCATACCAAGCTCTGCGGGTATCTCCTTTGTTATTGCCTGGCTCTGCTGAACGCTCATACCGAGAACCCTCGCAACGTCTCTTACCGCTCCTTTAGCGGCAAGAGTTCCGAAGGTGGCTATCTGAGAAACGTGGTCGGCTCCGTAACGCCTTACAACATAGTCGATAACCTCCTGCCTTCTTTCATAACAGAAATCTATATCGAAATCGGGCATACTAACTCGCTCGGGATTCAGAAAACGCTCAAACAGCAAGGAATAGCGCATAGGGTCTATATCGGTTATACCGCAGGTAAACGCCGCTATACTTCCCGCGCCCGAGCCTCTTCCGGGTCCAACCGGAATCCCAACGCTCTTTGCATAGTTTATATAATCCCAAACTATAAGAAAGTAGTCGATAAATCCCATCTGATTTATAACTCCGAGCTCATAGTTTAAGCGTTCCATATATTCGGGCGGATAATTTTCGCCGTAGTGTTTAACCATTCCCTTATAGCACAGATCTTTGAAATACTCAAAGTGATCCTGCCCGCCCGGAACTTCAAATATAGGCAGCTTTGTGTCGCCGAAGCTGAAATCAACCTGGCACCTTTCGGCAATTTTATTTGTGTTTTCAAGTGCCTCCGGAACCTCGGGGAAAAGAGCCGCCATTTCATCGCCGGATTTAAGATAGAATTCATCGGTTTCAAAGCCCATACCGGTGTCCTCGTCTATGGTGTGCTTTGTTGCGATGCAAACGAGGATCTTCTGCGTTTCGGCGTCCTCTTTGTTTATGTAGTGAGCGTCGTTGGTGGCAACGATCCCAACGCCTATTTCGCGCGCAAGCTTGATTATAAGAGGATTTGTGCGCTTTTGCTCGGAGAGCTCGTGATCCTGAATTTCAAGAAAATAGTTATCCTTTCCGAAAAGATCTCTATACCATAAAGCAGTCTCTTTTGCCTTTTCATAGTCATTTTTAAGCAGGGCCTGAGGTATTTCGCCTGCAAGGCAAGCCGAAAGGCAAATGAGCCCCTCGTGATATTTTTCGAGAAGCTCGCGGTCAATTCTGGGTTTAGTGTAAAATCCCTCTGTCCACGCGGCGGAAACCATTTTTATGAGATTCTGATATCCCTGCTGATTTTCGCAGAGCAAAACAAGATGGTATCTCTCGTTATCAAGCCCGTGCACCTTATCAAATCGGGTTCTTTGGGCAACATAGACCTCGCATCCGATAACAGGGTGAATATCCGCCGCCTTGCACGCAAGATAGAAATCTATTGTGCCGTACATGGCGCCGTGGTCGGTCATAGCAAGAGCTTTCATACCCAGCTCCTTTGCGCGGGCAACAAGCGGCTTTATGCGGCAAGCCCCGTCAAGAAGAGAATATTCGGTATGAACGTGAAGATGCGTAAACTGAGTCATTATTTTATCCTTAATTCTTTTTCTGTCCGTAATAGGCGTTTTTGCCGTGCTTTCTTAAATAATGTTTATCAAGAAGATGCTGCGGTATAGGAGAATCATCTTTGCCTAAGGAGGCGGTTTTTATCGCCATTTCGGCAACTATCTCAAGAACCGCGGCGTTATATGCGGCGGTTTTTGCGTCCTTTCCCCAGCTAAAGGGACCGTGAGATTTAACAAGCACGGCCGGAACGGCATTTTCGTCGGTTGCGGTATTCTTAAAATACTCGGCTATAACAAGCCCCGTGTTTTTTTCATACTCCCCTTCCACCTCGGCTTTAGAAAGCTCTCTTGTGCAGGGAACAAAGCCATAGCAAAAATCTGCGTGGGTTGTTCCGAGCGCGGGAATGGGCGCGCCTGCCTGAGCGAAGGCAACGGCGTTAACCGAATGAGTGTGTACAACTCCGCCGATATCGGGAAAAACGGAATAGAGAACAGCGTGGGTTGCTGTGTCGGAGGAGGGAGAAAGTCCGCCCTCAACCTTATTGCCGTTAAAATCTACTATAACCATCTGCTCGGGAGATAATTCCTCATAGGGAACTCCCGAGGGTTTTATTGCAAACACCTTTTTTTCGCGGTCGCATTCGGAGGCGTTTCCCCAGGTAAAGGGGGCTATGCCGTATTTATGAAGAAGCATATTTGCTTCATATGCCTTTTGCTTAATATCTTCGTACATTTTTCATTACCTCAGTTAATTTTAACTGCTCCGGACTGAGCCAAAACGCCGTTTTTATAGCTGTTAAGATATTCGTTAAATCCGTTTCTGTCGTCATCATCGGGTTCTTTAACGGTTATTTCGGCGCTTGCGAACACCTTATTGTTAAGATAATCGCCCAATGTTTCATTTTCTTCTCTTTTTCTCATAAACTGCGCAAGGGTTGCTATTCCCCAGGCTCCTCCCTCGGCAGCCGAGGACATAACCGCTATCGGAACGTTAAGAGCCGAAGCCATAAGCTTTTGCGAAACGCCCTCTGTTTTGAACAGTCCGCCGTGGCCGAGCATTTTTTCTATTTTAACATTCTCTTTTTCGGTCAAAATATCCATGCCGATCTTAAGGGCGGCAAAGGATGAGAAAACAAGGCTTCTCGCAAGGTTTTTGAAGCTGAAGTCCGCCTTTGGAGCGCGGATAAGGGTTGGTCTGCCCTCGGGCAGATCGAGTATCGGTTCACCGGAGAAGAAGTTATAGGTTATAACTCCGCCGCAGTTTTTATCCCCGCCAAGGGCGTTTTCATAGAGCTTATCGTAAATTTCGCTCTTTTTTAAGTCGAGACCGAAATCCTTAAGTATCTGTGAAATAAGCTTGATATATGCGTCGATATCGGAGGTGCAGTTATTACAGTGCACCATAGCAACGGGCTTTCCGTCGGGCGTTGTTACCATATCTATTTCGGTATAAACCTTTGAAAGAGCCTTCTCGAGAACTATCATGGCAAAAACCGAAGTTCCCGCCGAAACATTTCCCGTTTTATAGTCCACACTGTTTGTTGCGGTCATACCCGTTCCGGCGTCACCCTCGGGAGGACAAAGCGGGATTCCCGCCTTAAGATCGCCTTCGGGGTCAATTATGAGCGCGCCGCTCTCGGTAAGGCTGCCGGCGTTTTCCCCCGCAACAAGAACCTTAGGAAGGATATCTGCTATTTTTCTGTTAAATCCGTCATTTTTATGAAGGTCATCAAAAACGGAGATCATTTGGGCGTTATAATCATTTATTTCGCTGTCTATCGGGAACATACCGGAAGCGTCTCCTATGCCGAGAACCTTTTCGCCTGTTAAAAGGAAATGAACATATCCGGAAAGCGTTGTTATAAAATCTATATCCTTTATATGATCTTCTTTATTTATAATTGCCTGTTCAAGGTGAGCTATACTCCAGCGCTGCGGAATATTAAAGCCGAGAGCGTTTGTAAGCTTATCGGCTGCCTCGGCGGTTATGGTGTTTCTCCAAGTTCTGAACGGAACAAGGAGTTCGCCGTCCATATTAAAGGCGAGATAGCCGTGCATCATAGCGGAAATGCCTATCGAACCTATATTGCAGAGAACAACGCCGTATTTCTCTTTAACTTCGGTTTTAAGAGCTTTATATGCTGTTTGAAGTCCGGAAATCACTTTTTCGAGAGGATATGTAAAAATGCCGTCAACAAGATCGTTTTCCCAGTCAAAATTTCCCGAGGCGAGCATCTCTCCCGAATCGGAAAGCAGCACCGCCTTTATTCTTGTTGAGCCGAATTCAACACCGAGAGATGTATTAGCCGATTCAATTATCTGTTTATTATCCATTTTAACGCTCCTTTTACTTATTTTTTACCTTTGCATAAATTGTTTTGTAAATATGATATATAACATAACCCGGATTTGCCGCCGGGGGCTTTTTCAAGTTTTTAACAAGGGTATAGTCCACCTCGGCAGTTCCCCTCTCCCTTACGGAAGAGAACCAAACCGCAAGTCCCGCGGCGTATTCATAGTCCTCATCGGAGGGCTCGTTATCGTTTACGCATAAAATAACATGGGAACCCGGCGCCTTTTGAACGTGGAACCATATATCGTTCTTTTTGGCGGTTTTGAAGGTGAGCTTATCGTTTTGAAGATTGCTCCTTCCAACGAGAACCGTAAAGCCGTTCGGCGAAGAAAATTCAAGCGGCGGCAAAACGGCGGCTTTTTTATTTTTATTCTTCGGGTCAGACCTGAGATAGCCCGTTTGGCGCAGCTCTTCTCTTATTTCGGTGAGCTCGGCGGAGCTTTCCGCCCTGCTTAATTCGTCCTGCACCGTTTTAAGATATTCGAGTTCCTCAATTCCCTTTTCAATCTGCTCGGCAAGAACCTTTTTTGCGGTTTGCGCCTTTTTATATTCCTTATAATATTTCTGAGCGTTTTTCTGAGGAGAAAGCTCGGGAGAGGCCTTAATTATTTTTATTCTGTTTTCATCATAGTAGTTTTCGATCTCATATTGAACCGCTCCCTTTGGAAGGAAGGCGATATTAACGTTTATAAGCTCGGCACAAACGCGTTTTTCCTCTATCTGTTCATCATCGGGAAGCTCTTCTCTTCTGACATTCACCTTTTTCGCGGCTCTTTCAACAAGAGATGAAACGGTTCTGAACAAATCTTCCGCCTGCGCTCTTGCTCTGAGCCTTTTTTCGCGCTCAATATAGTATATGTCCAGAAGCTCCGATAAAGTGGCAGTATTGTTAATTTTTGCGTCATTTGCCATCAGAGTTAGGGGCATAAAGGAAAACTCAAGCATTTCCCCGTTAATATCTGTAAGATAGCAAGGCTTTGAAACGCCTGAAAGAAGCATTTCTCTGAGCTCATCCAGCTCCTTTTTGAGCCTTTCAATCTGCATATTCCCAAGCTCCGACACCTTTTTATCCCCGAGACATATCCTATATGCAAGTTCACGGCAGGAAAGCGGAGAAACGCCCGAGAGCGAGCTGAGAATAGCCGAAGAAAGATTTTTATCGGAAAAAGCAAGAATTCTGTTTATGGCGTCAGTGTTATCTGCTTCAAGAATATTCAGTTTGTCCTGCGACGGAGGAAGAACATACTCCCTTCCGGGAAGCACCTCGCGATAAGACGATTTTGAAATATCCACCCGCTTAAGAGAATCGGTTATAACGCCGTTTTCATCGAGCAAGATGCAGTTTGAATACTGCGCCATTATTTCAATAACAAGGGTTCTTTTAACTCTGTCGCCTATCTCGTTTGACGAATCAAGGTCTATAAACAAAATTCTGTCGAGCCCCTGCTGCCTTATTCCGGTTATAACCGCTCCTGTTAACAGCTTTCTGAAAAGCATACAGAGCATTGGCGGCTTTGAGGGGTTTTCGGGTGTGTGTTCGGTAAAGTTTATTCTCGGGGAATTCCCCCCAACAGAAATAAACAGCTTTTTTGAACCCGTCCTCGAGCGAAGAGCGATAACAAGCTCATACTTTGTTGGCAGGTAAATTTTATCTATTTTGGAGCCTAATGCAAAATCCTCAAGCTCCTTTTTCATCATATGCAAAAACAGTCCGTCAAACGCCATATTATATTACAGTTAAGATAGAATTAAACTTCGGCTGAAGAATAAATTCAGCATTTAAAAATTTTTCGGTTAAAAGATTAAATAAAGTATCGGTTACGGGAACTTCGGTTTCAAAGTGCCCCGCGGCTATAAGCGAAACGCCTGCCGAGGCGGCGTCTAAAAAATCGTGATGATCGGCGTCCCCCGTTATAAGGGCGGTGCAGCCCGCCGCCTTCGCGTCGGCATAAAAATGTCCTCCCGATCCCGAGCAAACGGCAATTTTTTCTATCGGCTCACCGGCGTCTATAAACCTTACAGCAGCATTCAGCTTTTTTGCCGTATATTGAGCCAGCTGGTGAGCGGAGGATATGTTTTTTATAACTCCGGCATTCATATAGCCCTCGCCGTATTCCTCGGGGAGCTTAGAATAGTCCATTTCGAGAACATCGCACAGAGTGTCGTTTACGCCGTTTATTGCCTTGTCGAGATTTGTGTGGGCGGAAATAACGTTTATACCGTTTTTTATAAGCGTCCAATAAACAGAGGATGAAGATATGCTCTTTATTGCTTTGAATATAACGGGATGATGGGATATTATCAGATCGCAGCCGTTTTTCACCGCGTTTTCAACAGAGGCCCTTGTTACATCAAGGCAAATGAGAGCTTTTTTTACCTCATTCTGAGTACAACCCAAAATAAGCCCGCTGTTATCCCAAGAGCTTTGAGAACAAAAAGGGGCAAAGCTGTCAATATAAGCTAAGATATCGCCAACAGTCAATTCGTTTTCTCCTTTTTTCTGCTGAAATAATTGAGGACGCTTCTGAGCTTTTCTTCCTCCTGCTTATCGCGTCCTGCATTTTTAAGAGCATCGGCACGTTTTAATATCCGCAGGTACTGCTTTTCAGCATACATTTTCGCCGCAGGATCGGAAGAATTCAGCAGAGAGCCGAAATAATAATAGCCCTCTTCAAAGCTGTTTTCAATATTTTTCCAAACCGCATTCAGGGTGAGATAAACTCTCTTACCCTCCGAAACGCAAATTTCTTTTTCTATCACAAAGCCGTTTTCGCAGAGAAACCTGCGAACATCCTCTGCATGGGTCATCGGCTGCAAAACAAAATTATACCTTGAGTTTTTTATCCATTCGCAGTCTGATAAAATTTGGGTTATAAGCTCTCCGCCCATACCGCAAATGATAATTTCATCCGCTTCATCGGGAGATATGCTTTTAAGCCCGTTTGAAAGACGAAGCTCGATTTTATCTTCAAGAGAAAACTGCAAAACGGTTTTTTTCGCATTATTAAGAGGACCTTCACCTATATCGCAGGCGAGAGCCTCCTTAATTTTTCCTGAGGAAATAAGATAAACGGGGAGATAGGCGTGGTCCGTTCCGATATCCGCCGCCCTGCCGCCGCCTTTAATAAGTCCGGCAGCGGCAAGAAGACGTGAAGAAAGGGTTATCATCCGTTTGACTCAAAATAGGCGTTCAGTTCTTCAACGAGATCATCAGCGTCAACGCCGTGAACCATGCAGGCCTGCTCAATGCTTTCCATACGCGAAGCAGGGCAGCCGAGGCAATGCATTCCCATATTGAGGAAGAAGGGGGCTACCTCCGTATCAGCGTCAAGGATTTCGCCTATAAGAGTTTCTTTTGTTACAACCATAATTATATTTCTCCTTTTTATTTTTATAATATATTTTGTCTTGTATTTGTTTCGGAAATCACAAATTTGGGTCTGTTTTTGCTCTCGGTGTAAATTCTTCCGATATATTCGCCGAGAACCCCCATAAACACGAGCATAACAGCGCCAATAAAGAACATAGCGGCGAGAATATAGGGCAAAGAGCTGATATATTCAGGCGATATGCTGTTTCTCACAATGCCGTAAATCAGTGCGAAAAGAGAGATAACGGCAAAAAACGCGCCGCAGAAAAATCCGAGCCTTAATGGAGAGTTTGTGAATCCCAGGATTCCGTCAAAGGCATACTTAAAGAGCTTTCTGATTGACCACTTTGTTTGTCCTGCGGCTCTTTCGCGGTTTTCATGGGCTATCCATTTAACATTAAATCCAACCCAGCTGAAAATACCCTTTGAAAATCTGATATTTTCCGGCAGGGAGAGAACTGCCTCAACAACCTTTTTGCTCATAATTCTGAAATCCTGAGCGGATTCATTTAAGCTTATCTCGCTGACTCTGTTTATAACCTTATAAAAGCTCTCAGACAATTTGCTTTTGAGCTTGTCCTCCCCTGCCCTGTCCTCTCTGCGGGCGGCAGCAACGTCATATTCTCCTGAATAAACATAGGAAAGCATTTCGGGTATAAGAGAGGGCGAATGCTGCAAATCGGCGTCCATTATCCCGATATAATCGAATTTCACCGCATAGCTCATTCCGGCGAGCATCGCCGCCTCCTTGCCGAAATTGCGCGAAAATGAGATATATTTAACGGCAGGATCCTTAAGAGCAAGATTTTTAATTATGCTGAGGGTGTTATCTGAGCTGCCGTCGTCAACGAAAATAAGCTCACAGGAGAAAACCTCCGACAGCCCCGATATGATTTTTGAAGTCTCATTATAGAAAAGCTCCAAAACCTCCTGCTCATTATAGCACGGCACTATAAGTCCGAGAGTATTCATACCTTTGCCTCCTCTATCATTTTAATAAGCTGCCTTCCCGCCTGCTCCATAAATTTTAGCCCCGCGGGGTATAATTCCGAAGGCAGAGAGCGAAGGGTGTTGTCCGCTTCAAGAGTGATATCGCCATTATAGTTTATTTCGGCAAACGCTTTGGCTATATCACCCCAGGGCAGATCTCCCAAAAACGGACAGATGTGAAGATCGTGGATATTATCGTTATCGTGGATATGAACGCAGGTAAGCCTTTCTCCGCCGAGCTCCTTTATAAACGGAGCCTCATATTCGTGAACCAGACCGACGTGGCCTATATCGAGACACACTGTAAACCATTCTGACGGAAGGCTGTCGGCATAATCTGCAAGCTCTGAGGCAACCGAGCAAACGTTCGGAACGATAACATCCGAGCGTTTATCGCGCCCCCACATATTTTCGAGAGCTATTTTAACTCCCGCCGCCTTTGCATACGGAAGAAGCTCATTATAAAGCTTAAGGTTGTTCTCTTTTTTGTTTTCGTCAAAATAAACGGGATGGACAACGATATTTTTAACCCCCGCAAGTCCCGCAGCTTCAATGCTTCTTATGAGCATAGGTCTTATTTTTTTATTATATTCCTCATCGCCCACCCTATACGAGGGAAAAGGAGCGTGAGCCTGATTAAAACAAAGTCCTCTGCTTTCAGCCCTTTTTCTGAGCGACAATATTTTTTCTTCAAAGCCGTCTTCATATATCCAGGCGGTTGAATCGCCCTCAAACATCGAAAGGTCAATTGCGTCAAATCCCGCGTCGGCTATCATATCAACAGCCGGCTCGGGAGAAAACATCTTCATTAACGCGTCAGTTTGTGTTGATAATTTCATATTATTCCTTTCTCAGCAGTCGTCAATCTCATCTTTAAGAACCTGCTCCGCGCTCTTTATGCCGTCCACCGCCGCGCTGACAATGCCTCCGGCGTATCCTGCTCCCTCTCCGCACGGATAAATTCCCTTAATGCTCGCCTGGCGAAACTCATCCCGCACTATTCTTACAGGCGATGAAGAGCGGCTCTCAGGGGCAGTTAAAACCGCGTCCTCAAGCGCAAAGCCCGGAAGCTTTTTATCAAAGGCGGCTATCGCAAGAGCTATCTCGGAGGTTATATAGTCCGGCAAAACCTTTCTGATATCGCCGGGAAATGCGCCGGTTGTAACCGTTGGAGCAACGCTTCCGAATCCCTTTGACGGAATGTTTTTTAAGAAATCCCCAACTCTCTGCGCCGGAGCGCTGTATGCCCCGCCGCCTAAATCAAAGGCCGTTCTTTCAATCTTGCGCTGAAGAGAAATGCCGGAGAGAGGGCTTTCACCCTCCATATTTTCCGGCTCAATTCCAACGAGGATCGCGGAATTTGCGTTTTTGCCGTCACGTGCAAATTCGCTCATACCGTTAACAACAACGCCGTTTTCTTCGGACGATGCGCAAACCACCGTTCCCCCGGGGCACATACAAAAGGTATATCCTCCTCTGCCGTGGAGCGGATGGTTTGAGAGCTTATAGTTTGCCGCGCCGAGGCGTTTATCGTTCCAGAATTTACCGAAAAGGGATCTATTTATAAGCTCCTGCGGATGCTCTATGCGAACGCCCATAGAAAAAGCCTTTTTTTCCATTTTAATTCCGTAAGAATAGAGCATTGAAACCGTGTCTCTTGCGGAATGGCCGATGCAGAGAAGGAGCGTGTCGGTTTCCATATCGGTAACCGATCCGTTTTTATCGGTATAGGATATTCCCTGAATATATCCGTTTGAAGCGTAAATATCCGATAAACGACAGCCGAATCTAACTTCACCGCCGAGCCTTATTATTTCCTCTCGCATATTTTTAACAAGGGGTTTGAGCTTGTCCGTTCCGATATGCGGATGAGACGACCAAAGAATTTGCTCCGGCGCGCCGAAAGTCACAAATGTTTCCAAAACAAAACGGCAGCGTTCGTCCTTTATTCCGGTTGTAAGCTTGCCGTCGGAAAAGGTTCCGGCTCCCCCTTCGCCGAACTGCACGTTTGAATCGGTATTCAGGAGCTTTGTTTTCCAAAAACCGTTCACATCGGCAGTGCGCTTGTCAACGTCGTTTCCGCGTTCAATAACAAGCGGCTTTAGCCCCGCCTGCGCCAAAATCAGGGCGGCAAACATACCGGCAGGGCCGAATCCCGCTATAACCGGGCGAAAAACCGAGTTTCGGCGGTTTTCAGGGCGGGAATATACATATTTTTTCGCAATGCTCACCTTGCTCGGCAAAAAAGAAGAAGCTATTTTCTCTTCATTGAGGTCAACGCAAACATTGACGGAATATATCATTTTAATATCATTTTTATGCCGCGAGTCGATCGACTCACGGTAAATTTCAAAATCTGTTATATTTGACGGCGAAACGTTTATCGCTTTTGCAGCCGCCTGTTTTATATCCTCCGCGCTTGCTCCAATCCCCACGGAGATTTCATTTATTCGAAGCACTTAAAATTTCTCCATAACGCAGTTTCTGCCTGCAACAAATCCCGAGCTCCACGCCCATTGAAGGTTATAGCCTCCGCAAAGGCCGTCAACATCAATTATCTCGCCGCAAGCATATATTCCTTTTAGCTTTTTAAGCTCCAGCGAGGAGGTAAGCTCTTTATCAGCTATTCCGCCCGAAGTGACCTGAGAGTGCAGGAAGCCCTTTAAGCCCGAAACGGCATAGCTTTTTGCCTTAAGACATCTGAGCATTTCTCCTGATTGCTTTTTATTTATTTCAAAAAGCAGAGCGTCTTTCGGCATTCCTGAATATTTCATAAAATAATCGCCGAGCTTTTCCGGGATAAGCCCCGATAAAAACAGTCTAACGGGCAAATCGGGAACCCGCTTTTTTGTTTTCTCAAAATGCTCCTTAAGCTCGTTAAAGGTCATATCGGGAACGCTGTCTACCTCCAGGCTGCTCTTTATTTCATCACTAAATCTCGAAATATATGCGGAAAGCTGCATAACCGCAATACCCGATAAACCGTAATCCGTATATTGAACTTCTCCCTCCTGAACCGCAATCAGCGTTTTATCCCCAAAAAGCTTAACGCTTCCGGCGGCTCTTACGCCTTTTAGACTTTTAGGAAAATCTTTAACCGTAACGGCAGTAAGAGAAGGAGCCAGTTTTGAAAATTCGATCCCCTCGTTTTTTAGCAGCCCGATAAGAGAACCGTAAGCTCCTTTTGAAGGAGATGAAAGCCCGCCTCCTGCCATAATAACGCTCTTTGCTGTGTATTCACCGTTTAATATGAAGCCAGAAGGGATTTTTTTTACGGAAGTTATTTTTGTATCGGTTATAATTTCAACACCGAGGCGGCGGCATTCAAAAATCAGCGCGTTCAAAACGCTTTCGGATTTCCGGCTTTTTGGATAAACCCGCCCCTCGCTGTCGCAAACGGTTAGAATACCGATGCTCTCAAAAAAACGGACGGTATCAGCATTATTAAACTGAGAATAGACCTTGTTAAAAAGGGTTTTCGAGCCGAAATAACAGTTATCGCTCACCACGGCATTTGACAAATTGCAGCGTCCGTTTCCTGTTGCAAGAAGCTTTTTGCCCGCGGAGGAAGCCGCCTCAAAGAGAAGAATTTTTATCTTTTTATTTTGAGACTTTGCTTCTGACGCAGCAAAAACAGCAGCGGCAAGCCCCGAAGCTCCCGCGCCGATAACCGCAAGGACAGGAAAACTCTCAACACCGGATCTCATTGTTTTTTATCTCTTTCGTTAAGCTCTTTTAAGAACTGTTTCAGCTCATATTGTTTTGAATCGGACGCCAACAAGCGATATAATGCAACGATCTCTCTCTCATCTCTTGTAAGCTTGCCCATTTCGGATTTTTCGTTTTTAGTTTTGTTCGGATCATTCAGGGCGATCATATCAGTTTCGCCGAAATCGCTTACATCTATATTATAAATTAAGGCAAGATCAAAAAGCTTTAAAGTTGGAATTTGGGTCCTTCCCGATTCATAATAAGCATATGTTGAGCGGTCAATACCAAGTTTTTCCGCGATCTCCTGCTGAGTAAATCCCGAAATTTTCCTGAATTCCCTGAGCTTTTTCCTGAGCTCATCATTGAGCATAGCGTTTTCACCTCAAAAATCACTTAATGCCGAGCAGCTCGGCGGGATCCATTTCAAGAATATCGCAGAAAGCTGCAAGCTCAAAATCCTTAACGCATCTTCTCTGCCCCTCAATTTTAGACAGAGCCGACGCGCTCATCTCAATTCCCTCAAGCTGAAGCTTTGTTAATATATCTTTTTGTTTTATTCCAAGCTGAATTCTGCGAAGCAAAAGTTTTTCCCCAACGATATTTTTATCGCCGGACTCACATTTTCTAACTCTCAAAAAAAATCACCCGAAATATTTTATCATAACTAATTATCAGTGTCAAACAATTATTAAAAATAATGTTGATATGGAACAATAATTATGTTAAAATATTTGCGGAGATGATCAAAATGGACAATATTTCAATAAATAAATGCAATCTTCTTTTTGACTTTTATGAGTTGGCAATGGCAAACGGATTTCTTAAATTCGGCATAGATGAAACCATTGCCTGGTTTGATATGTTTTACCGCCCCGCAAAGGAACTGGGCGGATTTTGCGTTATGGCAGGAGTTATGCAGTTTGCCGAATACATAAAGGATCTGAGCTTTTCCGAGGACGATCTCAGCTTTTTAAGAGATAAGGGAATGGATGAAAGCTTTATAGATTATCTCAGGAATTTCAAGTTTTCGTGCGATATATGGGCAGTTGAGGAGGGTACGCCGATTTTTTCAAACGAGCCGGTTGTTAAGGTTCGCGGTCCGGTTATTCAGGCGCAGCTTCTTGAAACGGTTATTCTTCTCTCGGTAAATCATCAGTCCCTCATTGCAACAAAGGCAAACAGAATAGTTCGGGCTGCGGCGGGCAGAGAAATAATTGAAATCGGCTCAAGAAGGG